>CALJUI010000043.1 GCA_937975735.1 uncultured Rubrivivax sp. | reverse complement strand
CGCCGCGAGCCCGGCTTCCGCCGTCGCGACGCCCAGGACCGGCTGGCCGCGGCGGTGGCCGAGGCGGTCGAGGGCCGCAACGCGCTCGTCGCCGAGGCCGGCACCGGCGTCGGCAAGACCTTCGCCTACCTGGTGCCGCTGCTGCTATCGGGCCGGCGCGCGCTGGTCAGCACCGCCACCAAGAGCCTGCAGGACCAGCTCTTCCTGCGCGACCTGCCGCGGCTGCGCGACGCGCTCGGCGTCGGCACGACGCTCGCGCTGCTGAAGGGTCGCGCCAGCTACCTGTGCCTGCACCGCCTGGGCCAGGCGCGCGAATCGGCACAGCTGCCCGACCGCTTCGCGGTGCGCACGCTGGCGCGCGTCGAAGTCTGGGCGCAGGGCACGCGCAGCGGCGACTTGGCCGAGATCGACGGCCTGGACGATCGCTCGCCGGTGATCCCGCTGGTCACGTCCACGCGCGAGAACTGCCTCGGCAGCGAGTGCCCCGACCACGCCGACTGCCACGTGATGAAGGCGCGCCGCGAGGCGATGGCGGCCGACCTGGTGGTCATCAACCATCACCTCTTCTTCGCCGACCTGGCGCTGCGCGACAGCGGCGTCGCCGAACTGCTGCCGAGCGTCGACGCGGTGGTCTTCGACGAGGCGCACCAGCTCGTCGAAGCCGGCGTGCAGTTTCTCGGCACCACGCTGTCCTCGGCGCAGGCGATCGACTTCGGGCGCGACCTGCTCGGCCTCGGGCTTCAGCATGCGCGCGGGCTCCAGGACTGGCAGGCGCTCGCAGCGGCGCTAGACACCGCAGCGCGCGAACTGCGCCTGGCCTGTGCCGGCCCGATGCGCGAGATCCGCGGCCTGCTCAAGCTGCGCTTCGAGGACCGGGGCGACGCGCTCGACGAGCCGCTGGCCGCGCTCGGCGCCGCGGCCACCGCCTGCGCCGACGCGCTGCAGGCGGTCGAGGGCCTGGCGCCCGACCTCGACAAGCTGGCGCAGCGCGCGCGTGCGCTGGACACGCTGGCCGGGCGGTTCCGCGCCGCGGCGGCGGCCGACCACGTGCGCTGGATCGACCTGTCGCCGCAGCAGGCGCGGCTGGTCGAGTCGCCGCTGGACATCCGCGAGACGCTGGCCGAGCAGCGGCGGGCGGCGGCCAAGGCCTGGATCTTCACCTCGGCGACGCTCGGCGACGACGAAGCGCTGTCTTGGTTCACCGCCGGCACCGGGCTGGAGGACGCGGTCAAGCTGCGGCTCGGCAGCCCGTTCGACTACGAACGCCAAGCGCGGCTGTGGGTGCCCTCGCGCTGCCCGAAGCCGAGCGAGCCGGGCCACCCGGCGTCGGTTGGCACGCTGGCCGCGCGCTGCGCGCACCGCCTCGGCGGCCGCACCTTCGTGCTGACGACGACGCTGCGCGTGATGCCACTGATCGCCGACGCGCTGCGCGCCTGGCTCGAGCGCCAGGGCTCGAGCGTCGAGGTGCTGGTCCAGGGCAGCGAGCCGCGGCGCGCGCTGCTGCAGCGCTTCGGCGACGGCCAGGGCAAGGTGCTGGTCGGCTCGCACAGCTTCTGGGAAGGCATCGACATGCCGGGCGACGCGCTGCAGTGCGTGCTGATCGACAAATTGCCGTTCCCACCGCCGAGCGATCCGCTGGTCGAGGCGCGCGTGCGCCAGATCGAGTCGCAGGGCCGCGACCCGTTCAAGGACTACTTCGTCGCCGAGGCGGCGATCGCCCTGAAGCAGGGTGCCGGCCGGTTGATCCGCACCGAGAGCGACCGCGGCCTGCTGGTGGTCTGCGATCCGCGGCTGGCGACGATGGGCTACGGCCGGCGGCTGCGCGCCGCGCTGCCGCCGATGGGCACGATCGAAGGCGAAGAGGCGGCCGGCGCCTGGCTGGCGCGGCTGGCCGAGCCGGCGATGCTCAGCTGAGCGCCGCCCGGCCGATCACCAGAACTGCCACCAGGCGCGGTCGGGGCGGCGCACGCCCTGCGAGAAGAAGCGACTGTCGGGGAAGTTCTTGCGCAGCACGCGGTCGGCGTCGGCGCTGAGCGCGGTCATGCCGAGCCGCTCGTAGCTTTGCGCGAGGATGTACAACGCCTCCTCGGCGGCCGGGGATTGCTGGAACTCGGCGACCGCGCGCTGGGCGCGGTTCGCCGCGGCGACGTAGGCACCGCGGCGGTAGTAGTAGCGCGCGACGTGGACCTCGTGCTCGGCCAGCGAGTTGACGATGTAGTCCATGCGCAGGCTCGCGTCGGGCGTGTAGCGCGACTGCGGGAACTGCTCGACCAGCTGGCGGAACGACTGCCAGGACTCGCGGGCCGCGGCCTGGTCGCGCTCCGACAGGTCCTGCCGCGAAAGCGCGCCGAGCAGTCCGAGGTCGTCGTTGAAGTTCATCACGCCACGCAGGTACAGCGCGTAGTCGTAGGCGGGGCTCGACGGGTTCAGCTTGATGAAGCGGTCGATCGTCGCCAGCGCGACCTCGCGTTCGCCGGCCTTCCATTGGGTGTAGGCGAGTTCCAGCTGGGCCTGCTGCGCCAGCAAGGTGCCGGCGGCCAGCGCCTCGACGCGCGCCAGGCCCTTGGCGGCGTTGTCGTAGCTGCCGGCCTCGAGGTCTTCCTTCGCCGACGCGTAGACCTGTTCGGCGGTCTGGTCGCGCGGGTCCACCTTGACGGCCGACCCGCAGGCGGCCAGCGCGGCGGTGGCGACAAGCAGCGCGGCGCGCCGTGCCGGCAGCCGCCAACCTTGCGGAGAAATCATGGGCTCGGGGCGGGCCGCGGCCGCGCGGGGACAATAGGAGCGAAGATTATATGGACCGCATACCCGATTCCCCGGCCGAGGTCGACGAGGGCGAGGCCGACGACCGTGCCGAGACCCGCGAGGCGGTCGCCCCTGCGGCCTTGCACGGCCAGCGCCTGGACAAGGCGCTGGTGGCGATGGCGCCGGAGTTCTCGCGCAGCCACCTGCAGGGCCTGATCGACCGCGGGCTGGTGACGATCGACGGCGAGCCGGCCACGACCGCCTCGCGCAAGGTCAAGGCCGGGCAGCGCCTTCGCGTCGAGCTCGCGCCGACCGAGGAGAGCCTGGCCTTCCGGCCGCAGGCGATGGCGCTCGACGTGCTCTACGAGGACGAGCACCTGCTGGTGATCGACAAGCCCGCCGGCCTCGTCGTGCATCCGGCGCCGGGCCACTGGTCGGGCACGCTGCTCAACGGCCTGCTCGCCAGGCACCCGGGCTCGGCGGCGCTGCCGCGCGCCGGCATCGTGCACCGGCTCGACAAGGACACCTCGGGCGTGATGATGGTCGGCAAGACCTTGCCCGCGGTCACCGTGCTGTCGCGGGCGATCGCCGCACGCGAGGTGCACCGGCGCTACCTGGCGCTGGCGCATGGCCGGGTCGAACCGGCAGTGCAGTCGATCGACGCGCCGATCGGGCGGGACCCGGTGTCGCGGGTGCGCATGGCGGTGGTCGCCGGCGGCCGTGCGGCGCGCACCGACGTGCAGCGGTTGGCCGTGAGCGAAGGCCCGAACGGCCGCGACGCGGTCAGCGCGCTGCGCTGCATCCTGCACACCGGCCGCACGCACCAGATCCGCGTTCACCTCGCGCACCGCGGTCATCCGCTCGTAGCCGATGTGCTGTACGGTGGCCGTGCCGCGCTCGGCCTGCAGCGACAGGCGTTGCACGCCGAGCAGCTGGCGCTGGCGCATCCGGTCGACGGCCGGCCGCTGACCATCGACTGCGCGCCGCCGGCCGATTTCGCGGCGGCCTGGGCCGAAGTGACAGAGGGTCACACCTGATCCCGGCCGCCGCGGGCGTGGGGGGTACAATGCGAGGCAGACGACCCCGAAAGGGGTCCGCGAGGGCGATGCGGCGCGAGCCGCGCCCGGCCCCGCGGTCCGGCACCCGCCTTGCCCGACCAGGAGGCGAAGGCGCCGCCCCGATGGCCCCCCTGTCCGATCATCGACCGCCCCGTCATCGCGCCCGGTGAGGCGCCCGGCGGGCACAGAACCCGAGACCGACGCCGAGCCTGCGGATCACCGCGGCCGGCCGATTGAAGCGACAAGGCATGAACACCACGGATGCCAAGCGCGTCCTCGAGACCGCGCTCATCTGCGCCGCGACCCCGCTGCCGCTGCGCGACCTGCGGACGCTTTTCGACGAGCAGGTCGGCGCCGACACGCTGCGCAGCCTGCTCGACGAGCTCGGCGAGGATTGGCGCGGCCGCGGCGTCGAGCTCGTCTGTCTGGCCTCCGGCTGGCGCTTCCAGAGCCGGCCGGAGATGCGCGTCTACCTCGACCGGCTGAACCCGGAGAAGCCGCCGCGCTACTCGCGCGCGGCGATGGAGACGCTGGCGATCGTCGCCTATCGACAGCCGGTCACCCGCGGCGACATCGAGGACATCCGCGGTGTCACGGTCAGCAGCCAGATCATCAAGCAGCTGGAGGACCGTGGCTGGATCGAGGCGATCGGCTACCGCGAGTCGGTCGGCCGGCCGGCGCTGTACGCGACGACCCGCCACTTCCTTGACGACCTCGGCCTCGAAAGCCTGGACCAGCTGCCGCCGATCGAAGCCGCTGGCGAGGCGGTCAGCACCGCGCTGCATGCGCTGAACGGGCAGGGCGAGCTGATCGACCTGCAGCCCGGGCTGCCGCTGGCCGACGCCGAGCCCGAAGCGCCGACCACCCCCTCCGAGTCCGAACCCGCCCCCGCCGAACCTTCGGCCACCTCCGCCGACACCACGCCATGAATCCGAGCGACGACGACCTGCCCCCCACCGAGGCCCCCGAGCCCGCGGCCGGCGAGGCCAAGCCCCGCCGCCGTCGCAAGCCCGCACCGGCCCGCGCCGACGCCGGCGGCGAGCGCGAACCAGTCGGCGAAGCGGCATCGTCGGACGATGCGGCCGCGCCCCTGGCGGCCGAGGCGGGCGATGCGGCCGGCAGCGACGGCGAGGACCGACGCGAAGG
>CALJUI010000042.1 GCA_937975735.1 uncultured Rubrivivax sp. | reverse complement strand
GTGCGCCCCAGCCGGCGCGCGAGCCGATGCCGGGCAGCGCGATCGCGTCGTAGCAGGCGAGCCGGGCCGGGCCCTCGGCGATCGTGCGGCAGCGGAGCATCGCGGCGTTGTCCGCGAGCGCCGGAGCGGCGCCGAGCGCCGTCCCCAGAAGCAGGATCCATCGTGTCATGGTCATGACTTTACCGCTTCTGCAGACGCTGCCGGCCTGTGCGAACATCGTCGCCGATGTCCCCTCCTCCCCTGCTGCGCCGGCACGGCTGGCGCGCGATGCTGGCCCTGTTCGCCGCCGTGCTCGCACTGGCCGGCTGTGCCACGCTGGACGAGAAACAGCGCGAGTGGATCTTCCAGCCGAGCAGCCGCGCCTGGTGGGGCGGACTGGCCGCCGCCGAGGGCATGCAGGACGTCTGGATCGACTTCCGCTCCGCGCGCAGCGGCGAGTCGGTGCGCCTGCACGGCCTGTGGGTCGAGCACCCGCGCCCCGACGCCCCGGTGCTGCTGTACCTGCACGGTGCGCGCTGGGACGTGCGCGGCAGCGCGCACCGGATGCGCCGGCTGCACGAGCTCGGCTTCTCGGTGCTCGGCGTCGACTACCGCGGCTTCGGCCAGAGCTCCAAGGTGCTGCCGTCCGAGGACTTCGCCTACGAGGACGCGCGCGCCGCCTGGGACTGGCTCGCCGGGCAGCATCCGCAGCGCGCGCGCTACGTCTTCGGGCACTCGCTCGGTGGTGCGATCGCGGTGCAACTCGCCAGCGAGGTGAACGACGCCCGCGGCCTGATCGTCGAGGGCAGCTTCACCTCGATCCCGGACGTGTTCAGCAGCTTCAAGTGGGGCTGGCTGCCGGTCGGTCCGCTGATCACGCAGCGCTTCGACGCCGCCGAGCGCATCGGCAGGCTGCGCGTGCCGGTGCTCGTCGTGCACGGCAGCCGCGACACGCTGATCCGCCCCGAGCTCGGCCGCCAGCTGTTCGATCGCGCGCCCGAGCCCAAGCGCTTCGTGCTGGTCGAGGGCGGCACGCACCACAACACCAACGCGATCGGGCAGGCGCAGTACCGCAGCGCGCTGGCCGAGCTGTTCGGGCTGAGCCGGGCCGAATGAGCCTGGCGTGATCCAATCGGGGCATGGTCGATCGCCCCGCCGCCCTGCCGTCCTCCGAACACCCGCGCATCGCCAAGCTGATGACCGAACGCGGCCTCGCCTCGCGCCGCGAGGCCGACGCCTGGATCGAGGCCGGCTGGGTGCGCGTCGACGGCGAGGTCGCGGTGCTGGGTCAGCGCGCCGCGCCCGACGCGCGCATCGACATCGACCCGGCGGCCAAGTCGCAGCAGGCGCAACGCGTGACGATCCTGCTGCACAAGCCGGTCGGCCTGGTCAGCGGGCAGGCCGAGGACGGCTACGCGCCGGCGATATCGCTGATCGGGCCGAAGACGCGCTGGGCCGGCGACGCCGCGCCGATGCGCTTCCACCCCGGCCAACTGCGCGGCCTGGCGCCGGCCGGGCGGCTGGACATCGACTCCACCGGCCTGCTCGTGCTGACGCAGGACGGGCGCATCGCCAAGCTGCTGATCGGCGACCAGACGCGGGTCGAGAAGGAGTACCTGGTACGCGTCGCGCACTCCCGGCCCGGCCGGCTGCCCGACGAGCAGCTCGAGCGGCTGCGCCACGGCCTCACGCTCGATGGCAAACCGCTGCGCCCGGCGCGGGTGAGCTGGCAGAACGAGGACCAGCTGCGATTCGTGCTGCGCGAGGGGCGCAAGCGCCAGATCCGCCGCATGTGCGAGCTGGTCGGGCTGCAGGTGCTGGGGCTCAAGCGGGTGCGCATCGGCAGCGTCGTGCTGGGCAAGCTGCCGCTCGGCCAGTGGCGCTTCCTCGCACCGGGTGAACGCTTCATCTGATGGCAGCGCCGAAGCCGACGCTCGGCCTCGTCACCGCGGCCACCGGCCTGGCCCTGCTGATGGGCCTGCAGCCGGCGACGACCGACATCTACCTGCCGGCGCTGCCGGCGTTGACCCAGGCGCTGAACGCGCCGATGGCGCTGGCGCAGCTCACGATGTCGGCGCTGATCCTCGCGTTCGGATTCGGCCAGCTGTTCTGGGGTCCGGTGGCCGACCGCGTCGGCCGGCGGCCCGCGCTGCTCGCCTCGCTCGGCATCTACGCCGTGGCCAGCATCGCCGGCGCGCTGGCCGCCAGCATCGAGGCGCTGGTCTTCTGGCGCGCCGCCCAGGGGTTGACGATGGCCGGCGCGGTGGTCTGCTCGCGCGCGATGGTGCGCGACCTGTACGAGCCGCACGAAGGCGCGCAGATCATGGCGTTGGCGCTGTCGGGCCTGGGCGTGGTGGCGATCACCGGCCCGGTGCTCGGCGGCGTCGTCGCCGCGGCATGGGACTGGCGTGCGGCGCTGATGGTGGTCGCGCTGTACGGCGTCGCGACGCTGGCCTTCGTCGTCTGGCGACTGCCCGAGACGCTCGCGGAGAAGAACCCCCGGGCCACCGCGCTGGCGCCGATGGTCGCGACCTGGGGGCGGATCGGCCGCCACCCGACCTTCGTCGCCTGGACCCTGCTGATCGCGTCGACCTACGGCGGCCTGTTCACCTACCTCGCCGGCTCGTCCTTCGTCTTCATCGACCTGCTCGGCGTCTCGCCGGGCCGCTACGGCTTGGCGATGGCCGCCGGATCGTCGAGCTACCTGGTAGCGACGCTGGTCTGCCGGCGCTGGATCCGACGGCACGGCATGGTGGTGGCGGTGCAGCGCGGCGCCGGCTTCACGCTGAGCGCGGCCGTGGCGATGGCGTTGCTCGCCACGCTGGACCAGCCGCCGGCGCTGGGCCTGCTCGCCGCGTATGCGCTCTACGCCTTCGGCCACGGCTTCCACATGCCCTGCGGGCAGACCGGCACGGTGTCGGCCTTCCCTCGCCACGCCGGCGCGGCGTCCGCGCTGGCCGGATTCGTGATGTCGCTGGTCGCCTTCGGCGTCGGCCGCTGGCTGGCGCTCGCGCTCGACGGCAGCGCCGGCCCCTTCCTGTGGACGATGGCCTTCTGGTCGGCATTGACCGCGGCCCTGGCGTGGACGCTCGTGCGCCGGCACGGGCTGGCGCCGGCATGAGCCGAGTGCTCGGCCTGTGCCTGGCCGGCCCGACGGCCAGCGGCAAGACCGCGATCGCGATGGCACTGGCCGAGCGGCTGCCGCTGGAGGTGATCAGCGTCGACTCGGCGCTGGTCTACCGCGGCCTGGACATCGGCAGCGCCAAGCCGAGCGTGGCCGAGCGCGCCCGGGTGCCGCACCACCTGATCGACCTCCTCGACCCGCGCGAGGCCTACTCGGCGGCGCGCTTCGCCGCCGACGCCGACCGCCTGGCGCACGAGATCCGCGCGCGCGGCCGCCTGCCGCTGCTGGCCGGCGGCACGATGCTGTACTTCAAGGCGCTGCGCGACGGCCTCAATCCGATGCCCGGCGCCGACCCGGAACTGCGTGCGATGATCGACGCGCGCGCCGCCGAGCTCGGCTGGCCGGCGCTGCACGCCGAGCTCGCCCGGGTCGACCCGGTGACCGCCGGTCGGCTGGCGCCGCACGACAGCCAGCGCATCCAGCGCGCGCTCGAGGTCTGGCAACTCAGCGGCCGGCCGCTGTCGGACTGGCAGGCGCCGGCCGCCGCCG
>CALJUI010000041.1 GCA_937975735.1 uncultured Rubrivivax sp. | reverse complement strand
GCGCGGTGTAGCAGTTGGCCACCGTCTGCGCCTCCACGCCCTGGCTGGCGTCGACGACGAGCAGCGCCCCCTCGCAGGCCGACAGGCTGCGGCTGACCTCGTAGGAGAAGTCGACGTGCCCGGGCGTGTCGATCAGGTTCAGGTTGTAGGTCTTGCCGTCCTTGGCGGTGTACTCGAGCACCGCGGTCTGCGCCTTGATGGTGATGCCGCGCTCGCGCTCGATGTCCATCGAGTCCAGCACCTGCGCTTCCATCTCGCGGTCGGACAGGCCGCCGCAGCGCTGGATGATTCGGTCCGCGAGGGTGCTTTTGCCGTGGTCGATGTGGGCAATGATCGAGAAATTGCGGATGTGATGCATCGGAGATCAGTGGCGCACGCGGCGCGGCGGCGGAGGCCGTTCGAGCGACGAGCGGCAGCGTGACGGGATGGCTGGCAGCGGCGCGCGACGACCTAAAAAAAAGGCGCGTCCAATGGTGTGACGCGCCTTCCAACAGAACGTTTGGCAACTGCTTGTTGGGATTTCATTGTAGCCAAAACGACGCGCGGAAAGCCGCGCCAGTGCTTGTTTCTGAGCCGTTGCCGTGTGCCAACAGAGAAATCTGTCAACAGGTTATCCACAGTTGCTTGCGCGCCTCAGCCGACCCGGTGGACAAGCCCGGAATCAGCCGCGCCATCGGAACAAACCGATGGCGCGAAGCCCTCATTCTAAGCCCAGACCGGATGAATGCCGCGACAGGTCGACGCGAAGTGAGAGCATGCTCACATCGGGTCGGCCAGTCGCACCGGTTCGGGCTCCCGCATCCCGGAAAGACCCGATGGCGCAGTCGGTCTGTCCGTCGCTGCGGGCCCGATCAGCGGGCTGGCCGGATGACCAGGTAGTTGGTCCACTCCCCGCGCCGAACCAGCACGCTGACCGACTTGTCCTTCTCCGCCTTGGCCGCCTGCGCGGTGAACTGCTTGCTGTCGGTGACTTCGGCATTGCCGATCGACAGGATCACGTCGCCTTCACGCAGCCCAGCGCGGGCTGCAGCACCTTCGACCGCATCGACGCGCACGCCGCCGCGCACGCCGAGCTCCTTCTTCTGCGCCTCGGTCAGGTCGGACACCGTCAGGCCGAGCGCCGTCTTCGCCGTCGCCGGCGGCGCGCTCGGCTCGACCTGCGCCCGCCGCGTCGGACGGTCGGCTTCGAACTCGCCGATCGTCAGATTCAGGTCGCGCATCTGGCCGCGGCGGTAGACCTGCAGCACGCTCTTCGAGCCCGGCTTGGTGCCGCCGATCAGGCGCGGCAGGTCGCCGGACTTCTCGACCGCCTTGCCGTCGACCTTGACGATGATGTCGCCGGCCTCGACGCCGCCCTTGTCGGCCGGTCCGTCCTTCTCGACGCTCTGCACCAACGCGCCGCGCGGCGCGCCCAGTCCGATCGACTCCGCGACCTCTTTGCTGACCGGGCCGATCTGCACGCCGATGCGCCCGCGCACGACGCGGCCGGTGGTGCGCAGCTGATCGGAAATGCGGATCGCCTCGTCGATCGGGATTGCGAAGCTGATGCCCATGAAGCCGCCAGAGCGGCTGTAGATCTGCGAGTTGATGCCGACCACCTCCCCGCGCAGGTTGAGCAGCGGCCCCCCGGAGTTGCCGGGGTTGATCGCGACGTCGGTCTGGATGAAAGGCAGGTAGTCGCCGGTGTCGCGCTGCTTGGCGCTGACGATGCCTGCCGTCACCGTGTTCTCCAGGCCGAACGGCGAGCCGATGGCGAGCACCCACTCACCCACGCGCAGCTTCGAGACGTCGCCGATCTTGACGAAGGGCAGCTCCCCGGCGTCGATCTTGACCACCGCCACGTCGGTGCGCTTGTCGCTGCCGACGATGCGCGCCTTCAGCTCGCGCTTGTCGGTGAGCGTGACGATGACCTCGTCCGCGCCCTCGACGACGTGGGCGTTCGTCATCACGAAGCCGTCCGCGCTGAGGATGAACCCGGAGCCGACGCCGCGTTGCTGCGGCTCGTCGCCGCCGCGCGGCCCGGGACCGCGCCGAGGATCGCGCGGATCGGGCCGGCCCGGCAGCGGAATGCCGAAGCGGCGGAAGAACTCCTCGATGTTCGGGTCGATCTCGACCCCGCCGCTGGCCGAGGAGCGTGCGCGCTCGAGCGTGCGGATGTTGACGACCGCCGGGCCGACCGCCTCCACCAACTCGGTGAAGTCCGGCAACTGCACGGTGGCCGTGGCCTGCGCCCGGCCCGACTGCGGCCACCACAGCACGGCGGCGCAGACGAACATCGTCGCGGCCAGCAGCCATCGGCGGCGCCAGGCCGCGAGCGCGGGAGAAAGGGAAGCTGCAGGGATTCGGGTCATGGGCAATCTCGTTCGTCGATTCAGGTCCGGGAGAGGGTCAGCGGCGGCGCTCGAGCGCACGCACGAACAGGTCCAGGGTCTGCGGGGGCACGTCGCCCATCGCGGTGATCCAGTGGTCGCCGTCACGCAGCATCACCGTACGCGTGGCCCCCATCTCGGCCGACAGCGCGCGGGTATGGCGAACTTCGTCGAAGGGCTCGATGAACACCGAGACGAAGGTCACGCCATCGGAGAACACCGCGTGCAGCAGTGCGCCGTCGCGGCCGGCCGGCATCGGCCGCTTCAGACAGCCCATCAGCTCGAAGCCGGGCAGCCGGTGCCGCAGGGCCCAGCCTTCGGCCTGCAGCTCGACCACGCTGTTCGCCGACGGCGCGACCCGGTAGCCCGCGGGCTTCATGCCGTCGAGCAGGGTTTCGGGGGTGAGCTTGGGCGCGATCTCGATCTCGCCGAAGGCCGACGACTCGAGCACGCGGGCCTGCGGGCCGAGCACGTCGGTGCGCAGCAGCAGTCCGGTCTCCTCGTCGGCCCACAGGCGCTGGGCGAAACGCCACTCGTCGCGCGGCTCGAGCAGCAACACCCGAGCCTGGCGGCCGGCGATCCGGCGCTGGCCCTGCGCGAGCACCCTGTAGTGCGCCAGCGCCCGCGGCTCCACCGTGCGTCGGATCGCCACCAGCCCCGCCGCGGCCGTACGGCGCCCGACGACCACCAGCCGGGCCCGCGGCCAGACGGTGTGCACGATCTCGTTGTGCCGGTAGATGCGGTGCTGACGTCCGTCGAGCGCCTCGACGCGTTCGATGAACTGCTCGCCCACGCACAGGTGCGCCACCCGCGAACTCGACACGACGCCGTCGGCGCTGAACACCATCGTGCCGCGGTAGCTGCGCTGATGCGCGGCCTCGTTGATGCGTGACAGCCAGGCCTTGGCGTCGGCATCGGACAGCGGCGTGCCGGGCCCGAGGCCGCCCGCCGGCGTCGCCGCCACGAAGCCCAGCAACACGGATGCAGCGGCCCACCCGGCCCAGCGATGGCGTCGACCGATCCAGCGCATCATCGTCAGCGCTGCGGCACGATCAGTTCGACATTGCGCATCGCCCCGCCCGGCAGCGCCGCCGGCGATCCGGCCAGCGTCGCGCGGTGGGCGCGCAGGTACTCGTCGATGCGCGCGTCGCGCAGCATCTGGCCCGGCGCAGCCTCGGCGGGCGTGGCGCTCACCCGGAGTGGCTGCGCCGCAGGCGCGCCCTGGGCCAGCGGGGCCGGCGCTTCCGCCGCCGGCGCCCCCAGCCGCAACACGACGACCACGCCGGCCACCGCGACGAAGCCCGCCGCCACCGCCATCGGCGCCGCCCAGACCAGACGGCGACGACGCCGCACCGGCGCGGACGGCGCGAGCACCACCGGCTCCGCCGCCAGTCTTGCCCGGAACGACGCCAGGAAGGCGGCGTCGCGGGCGGGGTCGGTCGCCAGATCCTCGCTGCGCAGCACGTCGCCGATCAGGTGGAACTCGTGCCAGGCCTGGCGCGCCTCGGCGTGCTGCGACCAGGCCTCGACGCTGGCGCGGCGCGCGGCATCGCCGCCTTCGCCGTCCAGCGCCTCGGACAGGCTCAGCTTCCAGCTCGGTTG
>CALJUI010000040.1 GCA_937975735.1 uncultured Rubrivivax sp. | reverse complement strand
GCCACCAGCTCGACGATCTTCGGCGCCAGGCCTTCGGTGGGCTCGTCGATCATGATCAGGTCGGGGTCGCCCATCAGGGTGCGGCAGAGCGTCAGCATCTGCTGCTCGCCGCCCGAGAGCACGCCGGCGGCGGTGTGCTGGCGCTCCTTCAGCCGCGGGAACATCCGGTACATGTCGTCGAAGCTCCAGCGCGGCTGGCCCGCGCGACGTCGCTTCTCGCCGAGCATCAGGTTCTGGTGCACGGTCAGCTCGGGGAAGATGTCGCGGTTCTCCGGCACGTAGCCGATGCCCAGGTGGGCGATCTGGAACGGCTTCAGGCCGCGGATCGGCTGTCCGCGCCACTCGATCGTGCCGCTGCCCTCGACCAGGCCCATGATGGCCTTCACGGTGGTCGAGCGGCCCGAGCCGTTGCGTCCGAGCAGACTGACGATCTCGCCCGGCTTCACGTCGAAGTGCACGCCGTGCAGCACGTGGCTCTTGCCGTAGAAGGCGTGCACGTCGGTCAGGTGCAGCATGCTCAGTGCCCTCCTTCGGCTTCGGCCAGCACCGAGCCGAGGTAGGCCTCCTGCACGCGCGCGTCGGCGCGCACCGCGTCCGGCGTGTCGAAGGCGATCACCTCGCCGTAGACCAGCACGGCGATCTTGTCGGCCAGCCCGAACACCACCCCCATGTCGTGCTCGACCGTCAGCAAGGTCTTGCCGACCGTGATCTCGCGGATCAGCTCGACGAAGCGCGCGGTCTCGCTGCGGCTCATGCCGGCAGTGGGCTCGTCGAGCAGCACGACCTCGGCGCCGCCCGCGATCGTGATGCCGATCTCCAGCGCGCGCTGCTCGGCGTAGGTCAGGTTCATCGCCAGCACGTCGCGTCGGCGGTCGAGCTTGATCATCTCGAGCACCTCCTCGGTGCGTCGGTTGGCGTCGTGCAGGTCGGCGAGGAACTTCCAGAACGCGTAGCGGTAGCCCATGCTCCACAGCACCGCGCAGCGGATGTTCTCGAACACCGACAGGCGGGTGAACAGGTTGCTGACCTGGAAGCTGCGCGCCAGGCCCCGGCGGCTGACCTCGAAGGGCCGCATGCCGTCGATGCGCTCGCCGTGCAGCAGCACCTGCCCGCTGGTCGGCTCGAAGCGGCCGCTGATCAGGTTGAACAGCGTGCTCTTGCCGGCCCCGTTCGGCCCGATGATCGCGATGCGCTCGCCCTTGGCCACCGCCAGGCTGGCGCCGCGGATGATCTCGGTGCGGCCGAAGCGCTTGCGCAGGTCACGCAACTCGAGCGCATAGGCGGCATTCGTGGCGCGGCGGCTCATGCGGCCTCCCTGCGCCTGATCTCGCGCTCGATCTCGGCCTGGGTGTCGCCCCAGCGCCGCGCGAAGCGGCGCCGGGCCGGCTCGAACAGCGCGATGCCGGCGGCCAGCACCAGCGCCGAGCCGACCCAGGACATCGTGCCCGCGGCGTTCAGCGGCACGCCCATGAAGGAGGTCTCGGGCCCGAGCGCCTCGTTGAGCTGCAGGTGGTAGACCATCTCGATCATCGCGCCGGCGCCGGCCAGCATCACGAAGGCCGCCACCGCCAGCACGCCGTACAGCAGCCCGAAGCGCTGCAGCTTGCCGAACGAGGCCACCCGCAGATTCATCATGATCAGGCTGGCGATGCCACCGGGCGCGTACATCACCATGAACAGGAAGATCAGGCCGAGGTAGAGCAGCCAGGCCTGCGTCAGCTCGGAGAACAGCACCAGCGCCAGCACCATCAGCACCGCGCCGATGATCGGGCCGATGAAGAACACCGCGCCGCCGAGGAAGGTGAACAGCAGGTAGGCGCCGGAGCGCGCCGCGCCGACCACCTCGGCGGTGACGATCTCGAAGTTCAACGTGCCCAGCCCGCCTGCGATGCCCATGAAGAAGCCCGACACCATGAAGGCCAGGTAGCGCACCGCCTGGGTGCGGTAGCCGATGAATTCGACGCGCTCGGGGTTGTCGCGCGCGGCGTTCAGGATGCGGCCCAGCGGCGTCCGCGTGAACGCGAACAGCAGCGCGGTGGAGACGAAGCAGTAGACCGCGATCAGGTAGTACAGCTGGATGCCGGGCCCGAAGGTGATGCCCATGAAGGGCTCGCCGGCGACGCGGTTGCCGGTGATGCCGCCCTCGCCGCCGAAGAAGCCCGGGAACATCAGCGACATCGCCCAGACCAGTTCGCCGATGCCCAGCGTGATCATCGCGAACGGCGTGCCGGCCTTCTTCGTCGTGACGTAGCCCAGCAGCGCCGCCATCAGCAGGCCGAACAGGCCACCCACCAGCGGCACCAGGCTGACCGGCAATGCCAGCTGCCCGTCGGAGATCATGTTCAGCGTGTGGATCGCGAAGAACGAACCGAGGCCGGAGTACACCGCATGGCCGAAGCTCAGCATGCCGCCCTGACCGAGCAGCACGTTGTAGGCCAGGCAGGCGATGATCGCGATGCCCATCTGCGTGAGCATGGTCAGCGACAGGCTGCTGGTCCAGATCAGCGGGGCGATGGCCAGCACCAGGGCATAGCCGCCCCAGATCATCCAGCGCCCGGTGTTGAACGAGGAGGCGGTGCTGCTTGCCACGTCAGCCCTCCCGAGTGCCGAGAAGGCCCTTAGGCCGGAAGATCAGGATCAGCACCAGCAGCAGGAAGGGCAGGATCGCCGCGATCTGCGAGATCTTGACGCTGTAGACCGCGTAGCCGAAGGTCTGGTCGGTGACGCTCAGGTTCAGCCAAGCGAACAGGTCGAGCAGGGAACGGTCGCTGCCGATCGCAAAGGACTCGATCACGCCGAGCGCGAGGGACGCGATGAAGGCACCGGCCAGCGAGCCCATGCCGCCGATCACGATGATCGCGAAGACCACCGCGCCAACCTGCAGCGACATCGACGGCTCGGTCACGCGCAGCGCGCCGCCGATCACGCCTGCCAGCGCCGCCAGCGCGGTGCCGCCGCCGAACACCAGCATGAACACGCGCGGCACGTTGTGGCCGAGCGACTCGGCCATCTGCGGGTGCGTCAGCGCGGCCTGGATCACGAGGCCGATGCGCGTGCGCGTCAGCAGCAGCCAGACCGACACCAGCATCAGCACCGCGACCCCCATGCCGAACGCGCGGAAGGCCGGGAACTGGGTGCAGACCATGTCGGCGACGGTGCGGCAGGTCTCCGGCGGCCCGCCCCAGGCGAACCCGATGCCGAGCGACTTCGAGTCGAGGATCGTGAACAGCGGTCCGGCCAGCGCCTCGGGCTGCTGGAAGTCGACCGCCGAGCGGCCCCAGACCAGTTGCACCAACTCCAGGATGATGTAGCTCAGCCCGAAGGTGATCAGCAGCTCCGGCACATGCCCGAACTTGTGAACGCGCCGCAGCGCGTAGCGCTCGAAGAGCGCGCCGAGCGCGCCCACCAGCGGCGGCGCCAGCAGCAGCGCCCACCAGAAGCCGACGATGCCGCTGAGCGTGTAGGCGACGTAGGCGCCCAGCATGTAGAAGCTGGCGTGTGCGAAGTTCAGCACGCCCATCATGCTGAAGATCAGCGTCAGGCCGGAGGCCAGCATGAACAGCAGCAGGCCGACCGACAGGCCGTTGAGCGTCGAGATCAGGAGATAGGTCGCGTCCATGGCGTCGCGCGCGGTGGCGGATGAAAAAGGGGCGCGGCGCCCACGACGGGCGACGCACCCCGAGGCTTCAGTCCACGTTCAGGGACGCTTCATCTGGCACGAGGTCGGCGTGCTCGCGACGTAGGCGGGGATGGCCTTGACCTCGACGAAGGTCATGCCGGTGTTCTCGACGTCGTACTTGTTCTTCGCGTCGACCTTCTCCCACGACCCGATGTACAGGCCCTGCTGCAGCTGGTGATCGGACTTGCGCATCTTCACCTCGCCCTGGAAGCCCTGGAAGCTCAGGTCCTCCATCGCCGCGGCGACCTTCACCGGATCGGTGCTCTTGGCCTTGGCCATCGCGTTGGTCAGCAGCGCCAGGCCGTTGTAGGTGGCATGGGTGTACCAGTCGTCGTTGAACTTCTTCTTGAACTCGTCCTGCAGCTTGCCGACGATGCCGCCCATGTTGCTGTGGCTGTAGGCCACGGTGCGCACCTTGCCTGCCGTGTCGGTGCCCAGCGCGGTCGGCGTGCCGCTGACGCCGGCGTAATACGTGTACATCCTGGCGTTCAGGCCGGCGTCCTTCGCGGCCTTGACGAGCAGGGTCAGGTCCTGGCCCCAGTTGCCGGTGACGACCGCGTCGGCGCCCGAGGCCTTGATCTTCGCGACGTAGGGAGCGAAGTCCTTGACCTGGCCGATCGGGTGCAGGTCGTCGCCGACGATCTGCACGTCGGGCCGCTTGCGCGCCATGTACTCCTTGAAGTACTTCGACACCTGCTGGCCGTGCGAGTAGTTCTGGCCGATCACGTAGACCTTCTTGATGTCGGCCTGGTCCTTCATGTAGCTGGTCAACGCCTCCATCTTCATCGTCGTGTCGGCGTCGAGCCGGAAGTGCCAGTAGTCGCACTTCTCGTTGGTCAGCGCCGGGTCGACCGCGGCGTAGTTCAGGTACAGCACCTCCTTGCCCGGGTTGCGCGCGTTGTGCTTGGCCACGGCATCGGAGATCGCCGCGGCGGCACCGGAGCCGTTGCCCTGCGTGACGTAGCGGATGCCCTGGTCGATCGCCGCCTTCAGCGAGTTCAGGCTCTCCTGCGGGGAGCCCTTGTTGTCGAACGCCACGAACTCGAACTTCACTCCCGCCGTATTCTTCGCGCTGAAGTGCTCGCCGATGAACTGCCAGCTCTTGAGCTGGTTCTGGCCCACGTTGGCGAACGGCCCGGACAGTGGGTCGATGAACGCGATCTTCACCGTCTGCCCCTGCTGGGCGTGGGCGACCGTGACGGGAATCGCCAGCGCGGCGATCACCGAGCAGACGAGCGAGCGGCGCGAGCGGATCATGGGCAGTCTCCTGAGCAGCGTTGGAACGGGAGGACGGTAACGGATGGGAGGACCCGCCCGCTTCAGGGACTACCCCGAAGCGCTGTCCCTTGGGCGACAGCGGTCCCTACACTGCAGGCATGCGACTCGACTGGCCGAACCGCTTCGCGACCCTGGGCGGGGCCTTCTACACCACGCAGCAGGCCGACCCGGTGCCCGAACCGCACTGGGTGTCGGTCAGCGCGCGCTGCGCCGAGTCCCTGGGCTGGCCGGCCGACTGGTGGTCGAGCCCGGAGCTCGACGCGCTGCGGGTCTTCAGCGGTGCCGGCCTGTGGCCGGGCATGAAGCCTCTGGCCGGCGTCTACAGCGGGCACCAGTTCGGCGTCTGGGCCGGGCAACTCGGCGACGGCCGCGCGCTGCTGCTCGGCGAGGTCGACGCGCCCGGCGGCGGCCAGGAGCTGCAGCTCAAGGGCAGCGGTCTGACGCCCTATTCGCGCATGGGCGACGGCCGCGCGGTGCTGCGCTCGTCGATCCGGGAGTATCTGTGCTCGGAAGCGATGCACGCGCTCGGTGTGCCGACCACCCGCGCGCTGTGCCTGATCGGCTCGCCGCTGCCGGTCCGGCGCGAGACGCTGGAGACCGCGGCGGTCGTGACGCGCGTGGCGCCGAGCTTCCTGCGGTTCGGCCACTTCGAGCACTTCGCGCAGCAGGACCCGCCCGACGCCCTGCGCGCGCTGGCCGACTTCACGATCGAGCACTACTACCCCGCGCTGCGCGACGCCGAGCGGCCCTACGCCGCGCTGCTCGAGGCGGTGACCCGCCGCACCGCGCGGCTGGTCGCGCACTGGCAGGCGATCGGCTTCTGCCATGGCGTGATGAACACCGACAACATGTCGATGCTTGGGCTGACGATCGACTACGGCCCGTTCGGCTTCCTCGACGCCTTCGACCCCGGCCACGTCTGCAACCACTCCGACCACCAGGGCCGCTACGCCTACGCGCGCCAGCCTCGGGTCGCCTTCTGGAACCTGCACGCGCTGGCCCAGGCGATGATGCCGTTGATCGGCGAGACCGAACAGGCGCTGGCCGCGCTGAAGGCCTACGAGGCCGAGTTCCCCGACGCCCTGCTCGGCCACCTGCGCGCCAAGCTCGGACTGACCGGCCGCGAGGACGAGGACCCGACCCTGGCCGACGATCTGCTCAAGCTGATGGCCGAAAGCCGCGCCGACTTCACGATCACCTTCCGCCGGCTGGCCGACCTCGACGCCGACCGCGACACCGTGCGCGACCTCTTCCTCGACCGCGAGGCCTTCGACGCCTGGGCCGAGCGTTATGCCGCCCGGCTGGCGCGCGACGTCGGCGACCCGCGCACCCGACGCGCGCGCATGAACGCCGTCAACCCGAAGTTCGTGCTGCGCAACCACCTCGCCGAGCAGGCCATCCGCCAGGCTCGCGAGGGCGATTTCAGCGAGGTCGACCGGCTGTTGGCTATCCTTGCACATCCGTTCGACGAACAGGTCGAGCACGAGGCCTACGCCGGCTTCCCGCCCGAATGGGCCAGTCACCTGGAGGTGTCCTGCTCCTCATGAGCCATGACCACGACGATCCGCGCTATCCGGTGCGCAAGAGCGACGCCGAGTGGCGCGCCCAGCTCGACCCGATGCAGTACCGCGTGGCACGGCAGGCGGCGACCGAGCGGCCGTTCACCGGCGCCCATTGGGATCGCGACGACCCCGGCCAATACCGCTGCATCGGCTGCGGCGAGACGCTGTTCGAGTCGGACACCAAGTTCGATGCGGGCTGCGGCTGGCCGAGCTACTGGCAGCCGGCCAACGCCGACGTGATAGAGCGCGTGCGCGACGAGTCGCTCGGCATGGTCCGCGTCGAGGTCCGCTGCCGCCGCTGCGGCTCGCACCTCGGCCACGTGTTCGACGACGGGCCGCAGCCGACCGGCGAGCGCTACTGCATCAACTCGGCGGCGATTCGCTTCGAGCCCCGGTGAAGCTGCTGTTCGACTTCCTGCCGATCCTGCTGTTCTTCGGCAGCTTCAAGGCCGCCGAGGCGCATGCGGACTGGGCCGCGGCCGTCGCGACGGAGCGGTTCGGCTTCCTCGTCTCGGGCGGAACCGTGCGGGCCGAGGAGGCACCGATCCTGCTCGCGACCCTCGTCGTCATCGCGGCGACCCTGCTCCAGGTGCTGGTGCTGAAGTGGCGTCGCCGGCGGATCGACTTGATGCTGTGGGTCAGCCTGGGACTGGTGGTCGGCCTCGGCGGCCTGACCGTCTGGTTCCACAGCGAGACCTTCATCAAGTGGAAGCCGAGCGTCCTTTATTGGGCGATGGGCACCGCGCTGTGGCTCGGCCCGCTGCTGTTCGGCCGCAATCTGCTGCGCGCGCTGCTCGGCGATCAGCTCGACCTGCCGGCGCGGGTGTGGCACCGGCTGAATTTCGCCTGGATCGCCTTCTTTGCGACGATGGGGCTGCTCAACCTGTGGGTGGCATACAGCTTCTCCACCGCGACCTGGGTCGACTTCAAGCTCTTCGGCGGCATCGGCCTGACCTTGCTGTTCACCCTGGCGCAGGGCCTGGTGCTCGGCCGCTACCTGAAGGGCGACCCGGCGCCGGCCGCCGGGGCCGGCCAGGAGGGCTCGTGAGCTGGACGTCCCCGGCGCGGATCGAGGCGACGCTGCGCGCGGCGCTGTCGCCCAGTTCGATCGAGGTCGTCGACGACAGCCACCGCCACGTCGGCCATGCCGGCGCGCGCGAGGGGGGCCACTACACCGTCCGACTGACCTGTGCGGCCTTTGCCGGCCGCCCCCGGGTGGCCCGCCATCGCCTTGTGTATGATGCCCTCGGACCCCTGCTCCCGCAGGGCATACACGCGCTGGCCATCGAGGCCCGCGCCCCGGGTGAAACCGCAGGCACCTGACCAGGCCCGTTCCTCCACCGATGTCCCGCCGGCTGCCCGGGCGGCCCCGGCATCGAATCGAAAGACCCCTCCGATGACGTCCAAGACCCTCGCCGCGCGCGCGGCGATCCTCCTTGCCGCCGGCGCCCTGCTGGCCCCGCTGGCCGCGACTGCGCAGAACCTGGCCATCGTCAACGGCAAGCCCGTGCCGAAGGCGCGCGTCGACTCGCTGCTGCAGCAGGCCAAGCGCGCCGGCCAGGCGATGAGCCCCGAACTCGAGGCGCAGGCCCGCGACCAGGTCGTGCTGCGCGAGATCTTCGTGCAGGAGGCCGAGAAGCGCGGCCTGGCAGCGGCGCCGGACTACCGCGCGCAGATGGAGCTGGCGCGCCAGAGCATCCTGATCCGCGCCCTGTTCGACGACTACAAGGCCAAGAACCCGGTGGCCGAGGCCGACGCGAAGGTCGAGTACGACAAGTTCAAGGCGCAGAACAGCGGCACCGAGTACCGCGCCCGCCACATCCTGGTCGAGAAGGAGGACGAGGCGAAGGCGCTGATCACCCAGCTCAAGGGCGGCGCGAGCTTCGAGGAACTGGCCAAGAAGCACTCGAAGGACCCCGGCTCCGGCGCCAACGGCGGCGATCTCGACTTCGCCAAGGCCGACGCCTACGTGCCCGAGTTCGGCAAGGCGATGGTCGCGCTCAAGAAGGGCGAGATGACCGACACCGCGGTCAAGACCCAGTTCGGCTGGCACATCATCAAGCTCGAGGACTCGCGCGAGGCGCCGTTCCCCGCCTTCGACGACGTCAAGGGCCAGATCCTGCAGCGCATCGAGCAGGTCCGTCTGCAGGACTTCCAGGAATCGCTCCGCAAGGCCGCCAAGACCGACTACAAGTTCGCCCCGTAGTCCCGCCGTGGCGGGTGCGGCCCGGTCAGTCGACCAGCCGCCCCGCCTCGAGGTGCAACTGGCGGTCGCAGCGCGCGGCGATGTCGCGGTCGTGCGTGACCATCACCAGCGTCGTGCCGGCCTCGCGGTTGAGCTCGAACATCAGCGCCATCACCGTTTCGCCGGTGGCGAAGTCCAGGCTGCCGGTCGGCTCGTCCGCGAGCAGCACCGCCGGCCGCACCACGAAGGCACGGGCCAGCGCGACGCGCTGCTGTTCGCCGCCCGACAGCACCTTCGGGTAGTGGCCGAGCCGTTCGCCGAGGCCCACCCGGCGAAGCATCTCGGTGGCCATCGTGCGGGCGTCGCTGCGGCCCTGCAGTTCGAGCGGCAGCATCACGTTCTCGAGCGCGTTGAGCGTCGCCAGCAGTTGGAAGCTCTGGAAGACGAAACCGAGCTTGCGCGCGCGCAGTTCGGCGCGCGCATCCTCGTCGAGCGAGAACAGGTCGGCGCCGTCGAGTTGAACCGAACCGCGTGTCGGCACGTCCAATCCGGCCATGATGGTCAGCAAGGTGCTCTTGCCGGACCCCGAGGCGCCGACGATCGCCGCCGACTCCTTGGGTCGCAGCGAGAAGCCGATGTCATGGAGAATGGTCAGCGTACCGGTGGAATCGGTCACCTGCTTGGTGACCCCTTGAACGTCGATGATGGGCGATGACATGGGCAGGAGTTGTTCTGAAGGCCTGAGGCGGCGCGACTGGCTGCGCATCACGCTGGCGCACTGTAGCGGGTCGCTGGCCCTGGCCGCGCCGGCGGCGTGGGCAGCCTCGGGTGGCCAGGGGTCAAGGCCGGTGGTGCTGATCGTCGGCGACAGCCTGTCGGCCGAGTACGGTCTGGCGCGCGGCAGCGGCTGGGTCGCGCTGCTCGAGCAGCGGCTCGAGCGCGAGGGCCTG
>CALJUI010000039.1 GCA_937975735.1 uncultured Rubrivivax sp. | reverse complement strand
GCGCGCGCACCTGCGCCATGCCTGGCTGCCCTGGCGCGAGGCGGCCGACCGCTGCTTTTCGCCGAGCAACGCGGAGGCGATCCTGCAGTTGCCGCGCTTTCTGAACGGCGCGCGCGAGGCCCCGCGATGAGCCGCGGCCACAACCCGCTCAACAGCAGCCTGCTGCCGCCGGCGTCGTCGATCATGGTCGACACGCTGCGCGTGGCGACCTACAACATCCACAAGGGCGTGCGCGGCCTGGGCGCGCGCAGGCGGCTGGAGATCCACAACCTCGGACTGGCGGTCGAGGCGATGGACGCCGACCTCGTCTTCCTGCAGGAGGTGCGGCTGTTCCACGCCCGCGACGCACGCCAGTTCGACCGCACCTGGCTCGGCTGGCCCGAGCAGGGTCAGGCCGAGTACCTGGCGCCCGAGGGCTACGACGTCGCCTACCGCACCAACGCGGTGACGCGCCACGGCGAACACGGCAATGCGCTGCTGTCGCGCTGGCCGATCGGCGACGTCGGCCACCAGGACGTCAGCGACCACCGCTTCGAGCAGCGCGGCCTGCTGCACGTGCCGGTGGCCTGGCAGGGCGTGCTGGTGCATGCGGTGGTCGTGCACTTCGGCCTCGCGCACGCCAGCCGGGTGCGCCAGGTGCAGCGGCTGGCCGACTTCATCGCGCGCGAGGTGCCGCCGAACGAGCTGCTGGTGGTCGCCGGCGACTTCAACGACTGGGGCGAGAAGCTCGACGCGCCGATGCGCGACATCGGCCTGACCCGCGCCCGCGCGCCGGCCGAAGGGCTGTCGCAGCGCATGACCTTCCCGTCGCGGGTGCCGGTGTTCGCGCTCGACCGCTTCTACGTGCGCGGGCTGCGCTGCCGGCAGACGATGGTGCCGCGCGGCAGCAGCTGGGCCCGCATGTCGGACCACCTGCCGCTGGTGGCGGAGCTGGAGCCGGTGTAATGGCGCAGCCGCCGGGGGATGGGGGCTGGAGCCTGTCGCCCCCGGTGCGCTGGGTCGGCGGCAACCGGGTCGAGCTGCTCCAGGGCGGCGACGAGCTGTTCCCGGCCGTCGTCGGCGCGATCGCCGCCGCGCGCGACGAGGTCTGGTTCGCCACCTACATCTACCACGACGACCGCGCCGGCCGGCGCATCGCCGACGCGCTGGTCGACGCCGCCCGCCGAGGCGTGTCGGTGCACGTCGTCGTCGACGGTTTCGGCTCGAAGGCCACGCTGCATACCCTGCGACGCTGGCTCGACGAGGGCGAGATCGAGGTCGAGGTGTTCCGGCCGATCGACCGCTGGTGGCGCTACCTGCAGCCGGGGCAACTGCGCCGGCTGCACCAGAAGCTGTGCGTCGTCGACGAGACGGTGGCCTTCGTCGGCGGCATCAACGTCATCGACGACCGCCACGACCTCAACCACGGCTGGACCGATACGCCGCGGCTGGACTTCGCGGTCGAGCTGCGCGGGCCGCTGGTCGAGCGCGTGCGCCACGCCGCGCGCGCGATGTGGGCCCGCGCCAAGCTCGGCCACGGCTGGCGCGGCGAGCTGCAGCGCGTCGCGCACAGCGACCGGCCGATCAAGAACGCGATCGCGCTGCTGCGTCAGCTCGCGGTGCGGCCGCGTCGTCCGCCGGCCGAGGACGACCACCGGCCGGTGCGCGCGGCCTTCGTGGTGCGCGACAACGTCAGCCAGCGGCGCTCGATCGAGCACCGCTACATCGAGGCGATGCGTCGCGCGCGCACGCGCATCGACATCGCCTGCCCGTACTTCTATCCCGGCCAGGGTTTCCGGCGCGCGCTGGTCAAGGCCGCCAAGCGCGGCGTGCGCGTGCGCCTGCTGATGCAGGGCAAGGTCGACTACCGCATGGCCGCGCTGGCCGCGCGCGTGCTCTACGACGACCTGCGCCGCCACGGCGTGCGCATCTACGAGTACACGCCAGCCTTCCTGCATGCCAAGGTCGCGCTGATCGACGAGCACTGGGCCACCGTCGGCAGCTCGAACATCGACCCGCTGTCGCTGCTGCTGAACCTGGAGGCCAACGTCATCGTGCGCGATCCGGACTTCAGCGCGGCGCTCGCGGCGCGGCTGGACGAGGCCTTCGCGCAGTCGCTCGAGGTCACGCGCTACCAGGCGGTGGGCTGGCGCGGCTGGCTGCGGCGCGGGCTGGTGGCCTGGCTGGCGATGGTCTATCTGCGCGTCGCGGGGATCACCGGAAGGTATTGACCCACCCCCGAAGCGCTGGCGCGCTTCCCCCGCGAGGGGGCACCGCCGATGGACCGACGGAGCCGGATCCATGGCGGCCGCTTGGCTTTGCTGGGGCATCATCGGTGCCTATGGCGAAGTCGAAGTCCGTTTCGGTGGATCTGGCGCTGCAGGGCGGCGGCTCGCACGGGGCGTTCACCTGGGGCGTGCTCGATCGGCTGCTCGAGGACGAGACGCTGGCGATCGACGGCATCAGCGGCACCAGCGCGGGCGCGCTGAACGCGGCGGTGCTGGCCAGCGGCTGGGCCGAGGGCGGGCGCGACGGGGCACGTGCCGCGCTGGGCGCGTTCTGGCGCGACGTGGGCGGTGTGCGTGGCTGCTTCGGCAGCGACGCCGAGACGCCGCCGGGCGCGGCCGCATGGTTCAACCCCTGGCAGGCCTTCGTCGACGCGCTGCCGCTGGGCGCCTACAACCTCGACCGGCTGCCCTGGTATGCCTGGAGCCAGCAGTTCCTGCGCAATGTCAGCCCCTACCAGTTCGACCTGCTCGGCCGCAACCCGTTGCGCGCGGTGCTGCAGCGGCACGTGCACGAGGACGCGCTGCGCGACGGGCCGCTGGCGCTGTTCGTCACCGCCACCGCGGTGCACACCGGCCAGCCGAGGGTCTTCCACCGCGAGGACCTGACGATCGACGCGCTGCTCGCCTCGGCCTGCCTGCCGCAGCTGTTCCGCGCCGTCGAGATCGACGGCGAGCCCTACTGGGACGGCGGCTACAGCGGCAACCCGGCGCTGTGGCCGCTGATCTACGAGACGCGCGCGATGGACGTGCTGCTGGTCAAGATCAACCCGCTGGTCCGATCGGTCACGCCGTCGACGGCGGCGGAGATCGCCGACCGGGTCAACGAGATCACCTTCAACGCCGGCCTGGTGGCCGAGATGCGCGCGATCCACTTCGTCGAGCGCCTGGTGCGCGAGCGCCGCGTCGATCCCGGCCGCTACAAGGCGCTGCGCCTGCACATGGTCGCCGACGACGAGGGCCTGGACCCTCTGCAGCCGTCGAGCAAGCTCAACACCGACCTCGGCTTCCTGCAGCGCCTGCACGGGCTCGGCCGCGACGCCGCCGATCGCTGGCTGCGCGCGCACCGGCGCGACGTCGGCCGCCGCGGCACGCTCGACATCGCCGCGACCTTCCTGTCGCACCGCGATGGTTGATCTCGTCGTGCGCACGCCGGAGGGCCTGTACTGCCCGGCCGGCGACTTCCACATCGACCCCTGGCGCCCGGTGGCGCGCGCGGTGATCACCCACGCCCATGCCGACCACGCGCGCCGCGGCCACCAGGCCTACCTCGCGCACACCGACAGCGCCGGCGTGCTGCGGGCGCGGCTGGGCGACATCACGCTGCAGACCCTGGCCTACGGCGAGGCGCTGACGCTCGGCGAGGTGCTGGTCAGCCTGCACCCGGCCGGGCACGTGCTCGGCTCGGCGCAGGTCCGCATCGAGCACCGCGGCGAGGTCTGGGTGGCGTCGGGCGACTACTTCGTCAGCGGCGCCGGCGACCACAACCCGACTTGCACACCGTTCGAGCCGGTGCGCTGCGACTGCTTCATCACCGAGAGCACCTTCGGCCTGCCGATCTACCGCTGGCGCGCGCAGGCCGAGGTGCTGGGCGAGGTCGATCAGTGGTGGCGCGGCAACGCCGAGGCTGGCCGCGCCAGCCTGCTGCTGGCCTACAGCTTCGGCAAGGCGCAGCGCCTGCTCGCCGGGGTCGATGCGTCGACCGGCCCGATCGTCGTGCACGGCGCGGTCGAGTCGCTGAACCAGGCCTATCGCGACGCCGGCGTCGCGCTGCCGCCGACGCGGCGCATCGACGAGGCCGATGATCCGCCCGACCTGCGGCGCGCGCTCGTGATCGCGCCGCCGTCGGTGCACGGCAGCGGCTGGGCGCGGCGCCTGGGCGAGTTCAGCGACGGCTTCGCCAGCGGCTGGATGCAGCTGCGCGGCGCGCGCCGCCGCCAGGGCGTCGACCGCGGCTTCGTGCTCAGCGACCACGCCGACTGGCCCGGACTGCACCAGGCCATCGCCGCGACCGGCGCCGAGCGGATCATCGTCACCCACGGCCAGGAGGCGGTGATGGTGCGCTGGCTGCAGCAGCAGGGCCTGCAGGCGGGCAGCCTGCGCACCGAGTTCGGCGACGACGGCGCCGACGAGGAGCCGGCGGCCGCTTGATTCCGGTCAAGCCATGCGCGGCGCGGCGGCCGAGAATGGGGCGGTGAGCGATGCCGCCGAACCGATCTTCCGTGCCCGCGGGCTGCGCAAGGTGTACCGCACCGGCGAGGTCGAGGTGGTGGCCTTGCGCGAGGTCGACCTCGACATCGAGCGGGGCGAGTTCGTCGTGCTGCTTGGCGCCTCGGGCAGCGGCAAGTCGACGCTGCTGAACATCCTCGGCGGGCTGGACGTGCCCACCGAAGGAGAACTGCATTTCGGGTCGACCCGCCTGTCCGGCGCCGGCGAGGCCGCGCTGACCGCCTACCGGCGCGAGCATGTCGGCTTCGTGTTCCAGTTCTACAACCTGATCCCGAGCCTGACGGTGCGCGAGAACATCGCGCTGGTCACCGACATCGCGAAGGACCCGATGGACATCGACGAGGCGATCGACCGCGTCGGCCTGACCCCGCGGCGCGATCACTTCCCGGCCCAGCTCTCCGGCGGCGAGCAGCAGCGCGTGGCGATCGCCCGCGCCATCGTCAAGCAGCCGGACGTACTGCTGTGCGACGAGCCGACCGGCGCGCTCGACGTCAAGACCGGCCGTCTCGTGCTGGAGGTCATCGAGCGCGTCAACCGCGAGATCGGCACGACGACGCTGGTGATCACGCACAACGCCGCCATCGCCGGCATGGCCGACCGGGTGCTGCATCTCGGCGACGGACGGCTGGTGAAGACCGAGCGCAACACCACCCGCATCACCTCCGCGGAGCTCGACTGGTAGCGGACGATGAAGGCGCTCGATCGCAAACTGCTGCGCGACCTGGTCACGATGTGGAGCCAGGCGCTGACGATCGCGCTGGTGGTGGCCAGCGGCATCGCCGGATTCGTGACGACCTTGTCGGCGGTCGATTCGCTCGAGCTCGCGCGCGACCGCTTCTACGCCAGCGGCCGCTACGCCGAGCTGTTCGCCCGCGTCAAGCGCGCGCCGAACGCGCTGGAGGCGGTGCTGCGCGCGGTGCCCGGCGTGGCCGACGTGCAGACCACGACCGAGTTCCCGGTGCGGATCGAGCTGCCCGGGGTCGACGACCCGATCACCGGCCACCTGATCGGCGTGCCGCGCGTGCAGCCGCTGCGGATGAACCGGGTGACGCTGCGCGCGGGCCGGCCCGACGGCGGACCGGGCGCGCCGCTGCCCGACGGCGCGCTGCCGGCCTGGGTGTCGGAGTCGTTCGCGATCGCGCACGGCCTGGCGCCCGGCGCGCGGTTGCAGGCGCTGATCAACGGCAAGCTGCGCGCGCTGCAGGTCGGCGCCGTCGCCCTGTCGCCCGAGCACATCTTCGCCGGCCTGTGGGGCATGCCGGACCAGCGCGGCTACGGCGTGTTCTGGGTCGACGGGGAGGCGCTCGACGCGGCCTGGGACATGCACGGCGCGTTCAACCGTGTCGCGGTCAAGCTCGCGCCCGGCGCCGACCCGGTGGCCACCGCCGCCGCACTGGCGCGGGTGCTGTCGCCCTACGGCGGCCGCGAAGTGACCGGCCGCGACGAGCAGACCTCGCACGTGATGCTCGACCAGGAGATCGCCGAGCAGCGCACCCTGGGCACGGTGATGCCGGCGATCTTCCTCGCGGTGGCCGCCTTCTTGCTCAACGTCGTGATCTCGCGCCTGGTCGCGACGCAGCGCGAGCAGATCGCCGCGCTGAAGGCGCTGGGCTACCCGAACCGCACGATCGCGGCGCACTACCTGAAGCTGGTCGGCGTGATCGTCGCGGTCGGACTGCTGATCGGCCTGGGCCTCGGGCGCTGGCTCGGCACCGCGCTGCTCGGGCTGTACGCGGAGTTCTTCCGCTTCCCGCGCTTCGAGCACGTGATGGCGCCGTCGCTGGTGCTGGTCGGCGCCGGGCTGACCCTGCTGACCGCGCTGGCCGGCACGCTGAGCGCGATCGCCGCGACGGTGCGGCTGGCGCCCGCCGAGGCGATGCGTCCGCCGGCGCCGGGCCACTTCCGGCCGACGTTGCTCGAGCGGCTGGGCGTGCGGCGGCTGGGCACGGTCGCGCGCATGATCCTGCGCCAGCTCGAGCGGCGTCCCTGGCGCAGCACCTTGTCGGTGGCCGGCGTCGCGGCGGCGGTGGCCATCGTCGTGATGGGCAACTTCTTCCGCGACGCGATCGAGGTCATCGTCGACACCCAGTTCTCGCTCGCGATGCGCAACGACGTCGCGCTGTGGACCATCGAGCCGGTGCCCGACGCGGCCCGCCATGAGGTTGCGCGCCTGCCCGGCGTGACCCAGGTCGAGTCGACGCGCTACGTGGCGGTCGCGCTGGTCAACGGCCACCGGCGCGAGCGCGTGCAGCTGCGCGGCCACCCGGCGCGGCCGGAGCTGTTCCGCACGATCGACGTCGATGGCCGCGAATCGACGCTCGACGGCGACGGCCTGCTGCTGACCGACCGGCTCGCCGACAAGCTCGGGCTGCGGGTCGGCGACCTGGTGCAGGTCGAGGTGCTCGAGGGCCGCCCCCGCACGCTGTGGTTGCCGGTGCAGGGCACGGCGCGCGAGATGATGGGCCTGAACGCCTACATGAACCGACCGGCGCTGAACCGCGCGCTCGGCGAGGGCGACCTGTCGACCGGCTTCGCGGTGTCGGTCGAGCGCGGCCTCGAGCCGGCGCTGCTGGCCGCCACCCGCGCGCTGCCGCGGTTGGCCGGCGCCTTCAGCAAGGCGACGATGCTGCGCAACATGGAGGAGTTGAGCGCACGCAACATCCGCATCATGAGCACGGTGCTGACGCTGTTCGCCAGCGTCATCGCGGTCGGCGTGGTCTACAACAATGCGCGCATCGCGCTCGCCGAGCGCACCTGGGAGCTGGCCAGCCTGCGCGTGCTCGGCTTCACCCGCGCCGAGGTCTCCGGGCTGCTGCTCGGCGAACTGCTGCTGATCATCGCCGTCGCGCTGCCGCTGGGCATGGTGCTGGGCTGGGCGCTGGTGCACGGGCTGGTCGGCGCGTTGAAGAGCGACCAGTTCTTCTTCCCGGTGGTGATCCGGCCGCGCACCTACGCCTTCGCGGCGCTGTGCGTGATGGCCGCCGGCGTGGCCAGCGCGCTGGTGGTGCGCCGGCGGGTCGACCGGCTGGACATGGTGTCCGCACTGAAGACGAGGGAGTGAGATGAACAAGAGGACGCTGATCCTGGGCGGCACCGCCGTCGTCGCCGTGGTGGCGCTGATGGCCTGGGCCTTCGCGCCGCGTCCGACCGAGGTCGAGACTGCGCGCGTCGACCGCGGCGACTTCGAGACCACGATCGACGAGGACGCGCGCACCCGCTTGCGCGACCGCTACCTGATCGCCGCGCCGCTCGGCGGCCGGCTCGAGCGCATCGCGCTGCGGTCCGGCGATCCGGTCGCGCGCGACGGCGTCGTCGCGGCGCTGACCGCGACGCCGGCGCCGATGCTCGACGAGCGCACGCGCG
>CALJUI010000038.1 GCA_937975735.1 uncultured Rubrivivax sp. | reverse complement strand
CTCCATCATCACCGCGTCGTGGTCGAGCCAGCCGTTGGCGGCGGCGGCCTTGATCATCGCGTACTCGCCGCTGACCTGGTAGGCGAAGGTCGGCATCCGGAAGGCGTCCTTGACGCGCCGCACGACGTCCAGGTAGGGCAGGCCGGGCTTGACCATCACCATGTCGGCGCCTTCGGCGATGTCCATCGCCACCTCGTGCAAGGCCTCGTCGCCGTTGCCGGGGTCCATCTGGTAGGTCTTCTTGTCGGCCTTGCCGAGGTTGCCGGCACTGCCCACCGCGTCGCGGAACGGGCCGTAGAAGGCGCTCGCGTACTTGGCGCTGTAGGCCATGATCTTGGTGTGGATCGCGTCGTTGGCTTCGAGCGCGTCGCGGATCGCACCGATGCGGCCGTCCATCATGTCGCTCGGCGCGACGATGTCGACGCCGGCGTCGGCCTGGTTCAGCGCCTGCTTGGTCAGCACCTCGACGGTGGCGTCGTTCAGGATGTAGCCGGTCTCGTCGAGCACGCCGTCCTGGCCGTGGCTGGTGTAGGGGTCGAGCGCGACGTCGGTCAGCAGCCCGAGCTGCGGGAAGCGCGCCTTCAGCGCCCGCACCGCGCGCGGCACCAGGCCGTCGGGGTTGGTCGCCTCTCGCCCGTCGGGCGACTTCAGCGCCGGGTCGATGACCGGGAACAGCGCCATCACCGGCACGCCCAGGGCGACGCACTCTTCGGCCACCGCGAACAGCCCGTCGACGCTGCGCCGCTGCACGCCCGGCATGCTGGCGACGTCCTGCACCTGGCGCTCGCCGTCGAGCACGAAGACCGGCAGGATCAGGTCCTGCGGCGCCAGCCGGTGCTCGCGCACCAGGTCGCGGATGAAGGCCTCGCGGCGAAGGCGGCGGGGACGTCGGGCGGGAAAGGGCGGGGGCGGCAGCACGGCGGCGATCTCCGACACGAAAGGCGGCCCGGGAGGCCTCGGTTACTGCGTATGGCGGGCCCGAACTCGCTCTGATAGAGTCCGCGACGGATCATAGTCGCAAGGCCGTGATCCCCTGCTTTTCCTCCCTGAGCAGGTGCCTTGCCGTATGACAGCGATAAGGCTTGCCGCCCCGGCCTCGTGCCGGGGCTCTTTTTCGCCGGCCCCGATAATCGATCGCATGAGCTCCGGCGTCCTCTGGGTCAAGGCCTTCCACATCGTCTTCGTCGCGAGCTGGTTCGCGGGCCTGTTCTACCTGCCGCGGCTGTTCGTCAACCTCGCCGCGGTCAGTGCCGACAGCCACGCCGAGCGCGAGCGGCTGCTGCTGATGGCGCGCCGGCTGTACCGCTTCGCGAGTCTGCTGATGGTGCCGGCGATCGGCCTGGGCGTGTGGCTGTGGCTGGGCTACGGGATCGGATCGGGCGCCGGCTGGATGCACGCCAAGCTCGCGCTGGTGGTCGGGGTGATCGGCTACCACCATGCCTGCCGCACGCTGTTGCGCGGCTTCGAGCAGTCGCGCAACCGGCGCAGCGAGCGCTGGTACCGCGTGTTCAACGAGGTGTCGGTGCTGCTGTTCGCGGCGATCGTCGTGCTCGTCGTCGTGAAACCCTTCTGATGGCGGCGGCGCGGCGCAGCGGGGCCGCGGCGCTCGGCGCGGCGCTGTTCGCGGCGCTCGTGCTCTATGCCAGCCTGTACCCGTTCGAGGGCTGGCGCTGGCCGCCCGGCCGTGCGCTGTCCGACATGCTGGCGCTGCCCTGGCCGCGCTGGCGGCCGGCCTTCGACCTGTGGGCCAACGGCCTGGGCTACCTCCCGCTTGGGCTGCTGGTCGCGCTCGCGCTGCCCGGCCGTGCCCTGGCGCTGGCGCTCGGCGTCGCGCTGCCCGCGCTGCTGTCCTATGGCGCCGAGGTCGCCCAGCACTTCCTGCCCGGACGCCACCCATCGCTGCTGGACTGGGTGCTGAACACCGCCGGCGCGGCGACCGGTGCGCTGGTCGGGCTCGGGCTGCGCGCGCTGGGGGTGGTCGACCGCCTGCACGCCTGGCGGCAGCGCTGGTTCGAGCGCGACAGCGCCACCGCCATCATGCTGCTCGCGCTGTGGCCGGTGGCGCTGCTGTTCCCGGCGCCGGTGGCGCTCGGCCTCGGCCAGGTCGGCCCGCGGCTGCGGCCCTGGCTGCAGCAACTGCTGGCCGACGTGCCCTGGGCCGCGCCCTGGCACGCCGCGCTGGCGGCGGCACCCGCCGGCACGGTCGCGCCACCATCGCCCTTCACCGAAGGCGCGGTGACGATGCTGGGCCTGCTCGCGCCCTGCCTCGTCAGCTATGCGATCGTCCCGCCGGGCTGGCGGCGGATTGCCTTGAGCATCGGCGCCGCGGCGCTGGCGGTCGGCGTCGTGACGCTGTCCACGGCGCTGAACTTCGCGCCCGAGCACGCCTTCACCTGGTGGACCGCGGTGACGGCGCCGGCGCTGGTCGCCGGCACGGTCGTCGCGCTCGCGCTGGCCTGGCTGCCGCGGCGGCTGGCGCCCGGCCTCGGGCTGATCGTGCTGACCGCGCTGGTGAGCCTGGTCGCCCAGGTGCCGGCCGACCCCTATTTCGCGCTGAGCCTGCGTGCCTGGGAACAGGGACAGTTCATTCACCTGCACGGCGTCGCGCAATGGGTCGGCTGGCTCTGGCCCTACGCGGCGATGGTCTGGCTGCTGTCGAGGCTGACTCCGCACAAACCCTAGAATCGGCGCCATGAGCTACTACGAGCGGCACATCTTCTTCTGCCTCAATCAGCGCGCCAACGGCGAGGCCTGCTGCCATCAGCATGCCCCCCAGGCGGCCTTCGACCACTGCAAGCAGCGGGTCAAGGCCGAGGGCCTGATGGGGCCCGGCAAGGTGCGGGTGAACAAGGCCGGCTGCCTGGACCGCTGCGCCGGCGGGCCGGTGGCGGTGGTCTACCCCGAGGGTGTCTGGTACACCTACGTCGACCACCACGACATCGACGAGATCGTCGACTCGCACCTGAAGAACGGCCGCCCGGTGGAGCGGCTCATGCTCGCGCCCGACGTCGGCCGCTGAGGCCCGGCGCGTCCTCCCCGATCCCCCTTCCCCTTTCCATGAAAAGACTCCTGACCCTGCTGCTGGCGCTGGCCGGCATGACCACCGCTGCCGCGCAGGCGCCGCAGCCCCCCGAGATCGCCGCGCGCCAGTACATCCTGATGGACCTGACGAGCCAGCAGGTGCTGGCCGAGCGCGACGCCGACGCGCAGGCCGAACCGGCCTCGCTGACCAAGCTGATGACGGCCTACATCGTCTTCACCGCGCTGCGCGACAAGAAGCTCACGCTCGAGCAGACGCTGCCGGTGTCCGAGCGCGCCTGGAACGAGCGCAAGGGCGGCGCGTCGGTGATGTTCATCGAGCCGCGCATGACGCCGAAGGTCGACGAGTTGCTCAAGGGCATGATCGTGCAGAGCGGCAACGACGCGTCGGTGGCATTGGCCGAGGGCGTGGCCGGCACGGTCGAGCAGTTCGTCGAGATGATGAACCGCCAGGCGGTGGCCTGGGGCCTGAAGAACACCCAGTTCAAGAACGTCACCGGCATGACCGAGCCGGGCCACTACAGCAGCGCGCGCGACCTGGCGGTGATCGCCGGCCGCATCATCACCGACTTCCCCGAGCCCTACCGCTACTACGCGCTGCGCGACTACACCTTCAACCACATCAAGCAGGACAATCGCAACATGCTGCTCGGCCGCGACCCCTCGGTCGACGGCATGAAGACCGGCTACACCGACGCCGCCGGCTACTGCCTGATCACCAGCGCGCGCCGGGCCCTGCCCAACGGCGAGCGGCGCCTGCTCAGCGTCGTGCTCGGCACCGCCTCGCGCGAGGCGCGCGCCGGCGAGAGCCAGAAGCTGCTGAACTGGGGCTGGCAGGCCTGGGACCTGGTGCGGCTGTTCGAGCCGGGCAAGGCGCTGGTCACGGTGCCGGTGTGGAAGGGCGACCGCGCCGAGGTCGGCCTCGGCGCCAAGGGCGGCCTCTTCGTCACCGTGCCCAGGGGCGAAGGCGGCAAGCTCAAGACCGACATCACGCGCACCGACCCGCTGGTCGCCCCGCTGACCAAGGACCAGGCGGTCGGCACGATCCAGGTCACCACCGCCGGCGGCAGCACCGTCGCGCAGGTGCCGCTGGTGGTCAACGAGGCGGTCGGCCTGGCCGGCATCTTCGGCCGCGCCTGGGACGCCATCCGACTCTGGATCCGATAGATCCGCTAAGCTCCGTCGATGATCAAGCTGCCCGACACCCCCTGCTATCTGAACGGCGAGTACCTGCCGCTGAACCAGGCCCGGGTCAGCGTGCTCGACCGCGGCTTCGTCTTCGGCGACGGCGTCTACGACGTGGCGCCGGTCTACGGCCAGCGCATCTTCCGCTTCGACGAGCACATCGCGCGGCTGGGCCGCAGCCTGAAGAAGCTGCGCATCGCCAACCCGCACACGCGCGAGGAGTGGCTCGAGCGCTGCCGCCGGCTCGTGCAGGCGCTGCACGCGCAGACCGGCGCGGTCGACCAGGTCGTCTACATCCAGGTCACGCGCGGCGTGGCGCTGCGCGACCACGTGATGCCCGAGGGCATCGAGCCGACCGTGTTCATGATGGTCAATGCGATGAAGCCGGCGTCGGCCGAGCAGCGCCACAAGGGCGTCGCCTGCGTGACCGCGCGCGACTTCCGCTGGGAGCGCGGGGACATCAAGAGCACGTCGCTGCTCGGCAACGTGCTGGCACGCCAGCTCGCGGCCGACCACGACGCCCTCGAGACCATCATGTTCCGCGACGGCCACCTGACCGAGGCCGCCGCCAGCAACGTCTGGATCGCGCACGAAGGCGCGCTGCTCGGCCCGCCGAAGAGCGAGCACGTGCTCGAGGGCATCCGCGTCGACCTGCTGCGCGAGCTGTGCGAGGAATGCGGCATCGGCTACAACCTGCGCCCGATCACCGAGGCCGACGTGCGCGCCGCCGACGAGGTGATGCTGACCTCGGCGACGAAGGAGATCCTGCCGGTGACGAAGATCGACGGCGAGCCGGTCGGCCACGGCGCGCTGCGCGGCAAGCCGGGCCCGGTCTACGCGCGGCTGCACGAGGCCTACGAGCGCGCCAAGCTCACCCAGTCGATCTGATCCCCGCCCGATGCGCGACATCCCGCCCGAGCAGAGCCTGATCGAGTACCCGAGCGCGTTCCCGATCAAGGTCATGGGCGCGCAGGTCGAGGGCTTCGTCGAGGCCATCGTCAGCGTCGCGCAGCGCTTCGATCCCGGCTTCGACGCCGCCTCGGTCGAGACCCGGTCGAGCAAGGCCGGCAACTACCTGGGCATCACGATCACCGTGACCGCGACCAGCCGCGAACAGCTCGACGAGCTGTACCGCACGCTGTCGACGCACCCGATGGTCAAGGTCGTGCTGTAGGCCTCAGCGGCTCGACGCGCGCATCCGCTCGTCGATTTCGCGCACCTTGATCGGCGCCGCGTAGTCGCCGTTCTTCGCCGCGATGTCGTACCAGTAGCGCGCCAGCCGGAGGTCCTGCTCGACGCCGTCGCCGCTTTCGTACATCGACGCCACCAGGTATTGCGCGCCGATGTCGCCGCCCTTGGCCGCCTCGCGGTACCAGCGCGCCGCGGCGGCGCGGTCGCGCGCGGCGCCGCGGCCAAGATAGTAGGCGGTGGCCGCCTGCACCTGCGCGTCGACGCTGCCGGCTTCGGCAGCACGCAGGTACCAGGCGTGCGAGCGGGCGAGGTCGCGCCGGCCGAGTCCGCCCTGCTCGTGCAGTTGCCCCAGGCCGAACATCGCCGTCACGAAGCCGGCCTTCGCCGCGCGCTCGAGCAGGCGCTCGGCCTCGGCGACGCTGGCGCCCGGCCAGCCGCCCCGCAGATGCATCACCGCGAGGTTGTAGTCGGCGGCGGCGACGCCCTGGCGCGACAGCGCGCGCAGCGACGCCTCGGCGCCGGCGCGGTCGCCCTGCTCGTAGCGGCGGATCGCTTCCTGCAGCGCGGCTTCGGCCGGCGCCGGCCAGGCCGGGCCGGCGAGCAACGACAGCACGAGGAGCGAGGCGCGCAGCACCGATGTCATGGCCTTCACGATAGCGTGCTGGGTCGGCCACGGCCGGCGGTTCTGACAAGACCCCGCTCGATACACTGCCGCCATGCAGCTGATCCACCGCGGGCGGCGCCCCTACGGCGAGGTCGAGGCCGCGATGCGCGCGTTCACCGCGGCGCGCGACGCGCACACGCCTGACGAGTGCTGGCTGGTCGAGCACGACCCGGTCTACACGCAGGGCATCGCCGGTCGCGCCGAGCACGTGCACGCGCAGGGGGACATCCCGGTGGTGGCGACGAACCGCGGCGGCCAGGTCACCTACCACGGCCCGGGCCAGGTGGTGGCGTATCCGCTGGTCGACCTGAAGCGCCTGGGGATCTACGTCAAGGAGTACGTCTTCCGGCTCGAGCAGGCGGTCCTGCAGGTGCTGGCCTCGACCGGGGTCACCGGCCACCGCATCGCCGGCGCGCCCGGCATCTACGTGCGCCTGGACGACCCCTTCGACCATCGGCGGCTGGTGCCGTTGCCCCCGGGGGCAGACCCGTTCGCGGGCCTGGGCAAGATCGCCGCGCTGGGCATCAAGGTCAGCCGACACTGCACCTATCACGGGCTGGCGCTGAACGTGGCGATGGACCTGGAGCCGTTCACGCGCATCGACCCCTGCGGCTACGCCGGGCTGGCCACGGTCGACCTGCGCTCGCTCGGCGTCGAGATGTCCTGGGACGAAGCCGCGGCAGGCCTCGGCGCGCGCCTGCGGGCGCTGCTGGCCTGACCCTGCCCGGCGGCCCAGGCGCCTAGAATGCGCTCATGGAAAACCCGAAGCCGACGGCCTACGACCCGACGATCAAGCAGAAGGCCGAGGCCAAGACCTCGCGCATCCCGATCAAGGTCGTCGCCGCCGAGACGCTGAAGAAGCCCGAGTGGATCCGCGTCAAGGCCGGCAGCCCGACGACGCGCTTCTACGAGATCAAGCAGATCCTGCGTGAGCACAAGCTGCACACGGTCTGCGAGGAGGCGTCCTGCCCGAACATCGGCGAGTGCTTCGGCAAGGGCACCGCGACCTTCATGATCATGGGCGACAAGTGCACGCGGCGCTGCCCGTTCTGCGACGTCGGCCACGGCCGGCCGGACCCGCTCGACGCCGACGAGCCGCTGAACCTGGCGCGCACCATCGCCGCGCTGAAGCTGCAGTACGTGGTGATCACCAGCGTCGACCGCGACGATCTGCGCGACGGCGGCGCGGCGCACTTCGTCGACTGCATCCGGCGCACGCGCGAGCTGTCGCCGGCCACCCGCATCGAGATCCTGACGCCCGACTTCCGCGGCCGCCACGATCGCGCGCTCGGCATCCTGCGCGAGGCGCCGCCGGACGTGATGAACCACAACCTCGAGACCATCCCGCGCCTGTACCGGCAAGCGCGCCCCGGCTCGGACTACGCCTTCAGCCTGAACCTGCTCAAGCAGTTCAAGGCGCTGGTGCCGGGCGTGCCGACGAAGAGCGGGCTGATGGTCGGCCTCGGCGAGACCGACGACGAGATCCTCCAGGTGATGCGCGACCTGCGCGCGCACGAGGTCGACATGCTGACGATCGGCCAGTACCTCGCGCCCAGCGGCCATCACCTGCCGGTGCGCCGCTACGTGCACCCGGACACCTTCAGGATGTTCGAGCGCGAGGCCGCCGCGATGGGCTTCAGCCACGCCGCCGTCGGCGCGATGGTGCGCAGCAGCTACCACGCGGACCAGCAGGCCCATGCCGCCGGCGTCGCCCACGCCATCGGCTGAGTCGACGCTCGCCTGCGGCAACTGCGGCGCGCCGATGCGGGCGCTGCGGCTGGCCGGCCACTACGGCCAGTCGGTCGAGATCGACCTCTGCGAGCCCTGCCACCTGGTCTGGTTCGACGTCGTCGAGTCGGCGCGCATCGCCGGTCCAGCGCTGCTCGACGTGATCGGCGCGATGGCGCAAGCCCAGGCCTTGCCGCACCAGCCGCTGCGCGCCGACCTCGCCTGTCCGCACTGCCGCGCCGGCTGCAAGCCGGTGCACAACCGCACGCGCTGGGGGCCGTCGCTGCAGCTCGAGTGCCGTGCCGGCCACGGCGCCTGGCAGACCTTCGCCGAGTACCTGGCCGAGAAGGGCCTGCTGCGGCCGATGTCGTCGATCGACCGCGCGCGCCTCGTGCAGCGCGACGGCCGGATCGACTGTGTCAACTGCGGCGCGGCGATCGGCGCGGGCGACGCCACCTGCCCGTACTGCCGCTCGGTGCCCAGCCTGTTCGACGTGGCCCGTCTCGCGCGCGCCCTCGATCCCGAGGGCGCGCTCGGACCCGAAGCGGCGCACGGCACGCCCGAGCGGCGTGGCGCGATGCAGTGTCTGGCCTGCGGCGCGGCGCTGCCGCCGGGACCGGCGCTGCAGTGCGCGCACTGCGATGCGACGCTGGCGGTCAGCCGGCTCGGCGAGGCGCATGCGGCCGTCGCCCCGCTGCGCGACGCACTGCAGGCGCACCGCG
>CALJUI010000037.1 GCA_937975735.1 uncultured Rubrivivax sp. | reverse complement strand
CGACGAACTGCTGGGCGTGCTGCTGCCGAAGGCCGGAGAGTCGCTGCGGCTGGGCATCAGCGGCGTGCCGGGGGTCGGCAAGAGCACCTTCATCGAGGCGCTCGGCCTGTTCCTGATCGAGCGCGGGCACCGGATCGCGGTGCTGACGGTCGACCCGTCGAGCAGCGTCTCGGGCGGCTCGATCCTCGGCGACAAGACGCGGATGGAGCGGTTGTCGATGGATCAGCGCGCCTACATCCGCCCGAGCCCGGCCAGCGGCACGCTCGGGGGCGTGGCCGAGAAGACGCGCGAGTCGATCCGCGTCTGCGAGGCGGCCGGCTTCGACATCGTGATCGTCGAGACCGTCGGCGTCGGCCAGAGCGAGATCGCGGTCGCCGGCATGACCGACTGCTTCGTGCTGCTGCAGCTGCCCAACGCCGGCGACGACCTGCAGGCGATCAAGAAGGGCGTGATGGAGCTGGCCGACCTGATCGTCATCAACAAGGCCGACCTCGACGAGGCGGCGGCGACCCGCGCCCGGGCCCAGATCACCAGCGCGTTGCGACTGCTCGGCCAGCACGGCCGGCCGGACCACGCGCCGCACGACCGGACGATCTGGCACCCGCAGGTGATCCAGCTCAGTGCGCTCAAAGGCGCCGGGCTCGATGATTTCTGGGGCCGCATCGAGTCCTTCCGCGCACTGCAGACGGCCAACGGGCGGCTGGCGTCGCGGCGGCAGGGCCAGGATCGCGCCTGGCTGTGGGAACGCATCGAGGCCGGGCTGCGCCAGCGCTTCCGCGCCCATCCGGGCGTGCGCGAGGCCCTGCCGGACATCGAGGCCGAGGTGCGGCACGGGCGGCTGGCGGCCAGCGTCGCGGCACGACGGCTGCTGGATCTGATGGATTGAACGAGGACCGACGAGGACCAACGACCATGCACGACATCATCGAACAGCTGGAGAAGAAGCGCGCCGCGGCGCGGCTCGGCGGGGGCGCCAAGCGCATCGACGCGCAGCACGCCAAGGGCAAGCTGACCGCGCGCGAGCGCATCGACCTGCTGCTCGACGACGGCAGCTTCGAGGAATGGGACATGTTCGTCGAGCACCGCTGCGCCGACTTCGGCATGGCCGATCACAAGATCCCGGGCGACGGCGTCGTCACCGGCTACGGGATGATCAACGGCCGCCTGGTCTTCGTGTTCAGCCAGGATTTCACCGTCTTCGGCGGTGCCCTGAGCGAGGCGCACGCCGAGAAGATCTGCAAGGTGATGGACCAGGCGATGAAGGTCGGCGCGCCGGTGATCGGCCTGAACGACTCGGGCGGTGCACGCATCCAGGAGGGCGTGGCGTCGCTGGGCGGTTATGCCGAGGTCTTCCAGCGCAACGTGATGGCCTCGGGCGTGGTGCCGCAGATCAGCCTGATCATGGGCCCCTGCGCCGGCGGCGCGGTGTACTCGCCGGCGATGACCGACTTCATCTTCATGGTCAAGGACAGCAGCTACATGTTCGTGACCGGCCCCGAGGTGGTGAAGACGGTGACGCACGAGACCGTCACCGCCGAGGAACTGGGCGGCGCGGCCACCCACACCGGCCGCAGCGGCGTCGCCGACCTGGCCTTCGACAACGACGTCGAGGCGATCCTGATGCTGCGCCGCTTCTTCAACTACCTGCCGCTGAACAACCGCGAGAAGGCGCCGATCCGACCCAGCCCCGACGCCGCCGACCGCATGGACCTGTCGCTCGACACGCTGGTGCCGGACCACCCGAACAAGCCCTACGACATCAAGGAACTGATCACCAAGGTCGTCGACGACGGCGACTTCTTCGAGTTGCAGCCCGACTACGCCAAGAACATCGTGATCGGCTTCGGGCGCATGGAAGGCGCGTCGGTCGGCATCGTCGCCAACAACCCGATGGTGCTGGCCGGCTGCCTGGACATCAAGAGCAGCATCAAGGCCGCGCGCTTCGTGCGCTTCTGCGACGCCTTCAACATCCCCGTCATCACCTTCGTGGACGTGCCCGGCTTCATGCCCGGCACCAGCCAGGAGTACGGCGGCATCATCAAGCACGGCGCCAAGCTGCTGTATGCCTACGCCGAGTGCACGGTGCCCAAGATCACGGTGATCACGCGCAAGGCCTACGGCGGCGCCTACGACGTGATGAGCTCCAAGCACCTGCGCGGCGACGTCAACTTCGCCTGGCCGAACGCCGAGATCGCGGTGATGGGCGCCAAGGGCGCGGTCGAGATCATCTTCCGGCAGGACAAGGACGACCCGGCCAAGCTCGCCGCGCGCGAGGCCGAGTACAAGGCGCGCTTCGCGAATCCCTTCGTCGCCGGCGCGCGCGGCTACATCGACGACGTGATCCAGCCCCACGAGACCCGCAAGCGCATCTGCCGCAGCCTCGCGATGCTGAAGGACAAGAAGCTCGAGAACCCGTGGCGCAAGCACGGCAATATCCCCCTCTGACGGCGAAGGAGCTCACCATGTTCAAGAAGATCCTGATCGCCAACCGAGGGGAGATCGCCTGCCGCGTGATCCTCACCGCCCGCAAGATGGGCATCCAGACCGTGGCCGTGTACTCCGACGCCGACCGCGATGCGCGGCACGTCGAGCTGGCCGACGAGTCGGTCTTCATCGGGCCGGCGCCCAGCCGCGAGAGCTACCTCGTCGCCGACAAGATCATCCAGGCCTGCA
>CALJUI010000036.1 GCA_937975735.1 uncultured Rubrivivax sp. | reverse complement strand
GCGCCGGCGCGCGGGCCGCGCTGCACCGACACTGGCTGGTGTTCGCCGACCAGTTCGGCGCCGAACCCTTCATCGGCGGCCGCCGGCCGGGGGCTGCCGACCTGCTGGCCGCGGTGGTGTCGCACTGGGCCGGCGCGAGGGCGCTGCTCGCTGCGCAGCGACCCGCGCTGCATGCCCTGCTCGAGCGTGTCGAGGCGCAGCCGGCGCTCGCTCCGGTCTTCCGGCGGCACTGGCCGGGCGGCTGAGCCCCTGCCGCCGTGCGGGCGGCGATCGGCGGCTAGACTGCACGCTGCAAACCCTCAACCACCATGACCGCAGCCCCCATCACCGACACCGCCTTGCTCGACGCGCTCAAGGGCGTGATCGATCCGAACACCGGGCGCGACTTCGTCAGCGCCAAGCAGATCCGCCAGATCCAGATCGACGGCGGCAACGTCGCCTTCGAGGTCGAGCTCGGCTACCCGGCCAAGAGCCAGGTGGCGGCGCTGCGCTCGGCGCTGGTGGCCGCGGCGCGCCGGCTGCCCGGCGTGGCCAACGTCAGCGTCAACGTGGTCTCGAAGATCGTCGCGCATGCGGTGCAGCGCGGCGTGCAGCTGATGCCCACGGTGAAGAACATCATCGCCGTGGCCTCGGGCAAGGGCGGCGTCGGCAAGAGCACGACCGCGGTGAACCTGGCGCTGGCGCTGGCCGCCGAGGGCGCCAGCGTCGGCATCCTCGACGCCGACATCTACGGCCCGAGCCAGCCGATGATGATGGGCATCGAAGGCCGCCCGGAGAGCGCCGACGGCAAGACGATGGAGGCGCTCGAGAACTACGGCGTGCAGGTGATGTCGATCGGCTTCCTGATCGACGCCGACAACCCGATGATCTGGCGCGGCCCGATGGTCACGCAGGCGCTCGAGCAGCTGCTGCGCCAGACCAACTGGCGCGACCTCGACTACCTGATCGTCGACATGCCGCCGGGCACCGGCGACATCCAGCTGACCCTGTCGCAGCGCGTGCCGCTGACCGGCGCGGTGATCGTCACCACGCCGCAGGACATCGCGCTGCTGGACGCCAAGAAGGGCTTGAAGATGTTCGAGAAGGTCGGCGTGCCGATCCTCGGCATCGTCGAGAACATGGCGGTCTACGTCTGCCCGAATTGCGGCCACAGCGAGCACATCTTCGGCGCCGACGGCGGCCGCAAGATGGCCGAGCAGTACGGCGTCGACTACCTCGGCGCGCTGCCGTTGAATCTGTCGATCCGCGAGCAGGCCGACTCGGGCCGGCCGACCGTCGTCGCCGACCCGGACGGCGAGATCGCCGCAACGTACAAGAGCGTCGCGCGCCAGGTGGCGGTGAAGATCGCCGCCAAGGCCAAGGACTTCTCGTCGAAGTTCCCGACGATCTCGATCTCTAAGACGACCTGAGTTCGGCCTCGCGCGGCAGGCCGTCCACGCGCAGCCGAACCGTGAACACCGCGCCCGAACGCCCGTCGGCGCGCGGCGCGGCGAGCAGGTCGCCGCCGTAGCGCTCGAGCAGGCTGCGGCTGATCCACAGCCCCAGTCCGGTGCCATCCTTCTTGCGCGTGACGAAGGGCTTGAAGAGCTGATCCATCAGGTCCGGCGGCAGGCCCTCGCCGGTGTCGGCCACGACGATGTCGACGACGTCGTCGCCGCGGTCTTCGGTGGCCATCGTCAGCTCGCCGCCGGCGGGCATCGCGTGGATCGCGTTGACCAGCAGGTTGACCAGCACCTGCTGCAGTTCGTTGCGGTTGATCGCCGGGCGCCCGCGCGCGGTGAAGCGGCGCTGCACCTCGATGCGCGACTTGGCCAGCTGCGGCCCGACCAGCACCAGGCAGTCCTCGACCACGCGCGCGGCGTCGACCGGCGCCATGTAGCCGGCGTACTCCGCCGGTCGCGCGTACTGCAGCAGCTGCGTGACGATCAGGCGCATGCGCTCGACCTGCTCGTCGGCCAGCCGCAGCTCGGGCGCGACCCGCGCGGCAGCCTCTGCCGGCAGCAGTTCGCGCACCACGTCCAGGTTGCCCTGGATCACCGCGATCGGGTTGTTGATCTCGTGCGCGACGCTGGCCGTGAGCTGGCCGACGGCGGCCAGCTTCTCGCTGCGCAGCAGCTGCGACTGCGCGGTTTCGAGCTCGCGCGTGCGCTCGGCGACCTTGGCGTCGAGCTCGGCGTTCCAGCGCTGCAGCTCGCGCGTGTTCTGGTCGACGACGCCGAGCAGGTGGTCCAGGTGCCCGGCCAGGCGGCCGATCTCGTCGTCGCTGCCGACCGGGCCGACGCGCGCCGCGGCGTCGCCGGCCTCGACGCGGCGCATCGTCGCCTCCATCTGCTCGATCGGCCGGAAGATCGTGCGCGCCCAGCGCAGCGAGACGATCGCCGCGACGATCATCACCGCGAAGAAGATGACGCCGATGCCGACCAGCACGCCGTACTTCAGCAGCGTGAAGGGCCGCTCGAGGTAGCCGACGTAGAGCATGCCGATGCGCCTGCCGGCGCCGTCGGCGAGCGGCTGGTAGGCCGAGACGTACCAGTCGTTGACGACGAAGGCGCGGTCGAGCCAGGTCTGGCCGTCGCCGAGCACGGCGTCGCGCACCGACTGCGACACGCGGGTGCCGATGGCGCGCTCGTCCTGCGCGGGACCGAACAGGCGCACGTTGGTGCTGATGCGCACGTCGTCGAGGAAGAGCGTCGCGGTGCCGCGGCTGCCGAAGGGCAGCGAGCCTTCCGGGTAGACGATCTGATTGATGTGGTCGATGAAGGGCAGGTTGCGGTTGAGCAGCAGGCCGCCCTGGACGTGGCCGAGAAGCTCGCCGCCTTCGCCGCGGACCGCGCGCGTGGCCAGCATCACCATCGCGCGGTTCTCCACCGTTCGCTCGCTCGGCGCGGCGTTGCGGGTGGGCACCAGCGGCACCGCGACGCGGCCGTCCAGGCGCGGCGCGATGCGCGCCAGCTGCTCGGCGTCGAGGATCTCGACACTGCTGCGGTCGGCCGCCACCTGCGCCGGCGAGCCGCCGGGGCCGCTGGACGCCGGCCCGCTGTCGGACAGGCGCAGCCGGCCGTCGGGCGCCCGCAGGTTCAGGAAGTCGAGCCCCTCGCGCCGGCGCAGCCGGTCGAGCAGCGCGACCAGGGCGGCGTCGTCGCCGCGCGCCAGCGCGCGGTGCAATGCGGCGGAGTCGGCGACACCCAGCGTGCTCGCCGCGACCTCGCCCTGCACCCGCTCGAAGTAGCCCTGGGCGACCGCGAGGTCGGCGCGCACCTTGGTGATCAGCATGCGGTCGAAGGCTTCGTTGCCCCACCACAGCAGCAGCAGGCCGAGCAGCGGCAGCACGCCCACGAGGGGCAGCAGCACCATCGCCAGCAGCTTGTTGCGGATCGACAGACCGCTGAATGCGGCCGAGCCCATGGCGCTCAACGAAGCCTCGGTGGTTCTCGCCAAGCAGACGCCGCGGATCCGGCTATGCCGGTCCGCTGGCGTCGCCCCCTCGAGGGGGAGTCGCCGAAGGCGCTTCGGGGGTGGGCCATCACCCCGCCCACTCGGCGACACGTCGCTCGAGGGTGCGGCGGGAAATGCCCAGCAACTCGGCGGCGCGCGACTTGTCGCCGTCGACCGAGTCGAGCACCGCGAGGATGTGGCGCTTCTCCAGCGAGTGCAGGTCGGTCGGCCCCTCGATCACCGCCGGCGCGCGCGGCGGCGTCGGCAGCACCGGGCGCGGCAGGCTCTGGTACAGCGCCGAGACGTTGAGCGCGCCGACGATCAGCGAGCGCTCGATCAGGTTGCGCAGCTCGCGCACGTTGCCCGGCCAGTCGTACTGGCGCAGGTAGTCCATCTCGTCGGGCTGGACCTCGATCGGCGGCACGCCCAGGCGCGGCGCCAGCGTGGCGATGAAGTGCGCGACCAGGTCGGGGATGTCCTCCTTGTGCGCGCGCAGCGGCGGCAGCTTGATCTCGACCACCTGCAGCCGGTAGAACAGGTCGGCGCGGAAGCGGCCGGACTCGACGTCGGCGGCCAGCGGCCGGTTCGTCGCGGCGACGATGCGCACGTCCACCGGCACGGTGCGCTCCAGGCCCACCGGACGGATGCGGCGGTCCTCCAGCACGCGCAGGATCGAGGCCTGCAACGGCGGCGGCAGTTCGCCGACCTCGTCGAGGAACAATGTGCCGCCCTGCGCGTAGACGAACAGGCCGTCGCCGCCGCCGTGGCCGAACAGCTCGGCCTCGAGCTGCGCCGGTGCCGCGGTGGCGCAGTTCACCGGCACGAAAGGCGCGGCGGCGTGCGGGCTGAGCCGGTGCAGCGCGAGCGCCGCGAGTTCCTTGCCGGTGCCGGACTCGCCGGTCAGCAGCACCGTCGAGTCGACCGGCGCGACCCGCTCGATCGCGGCCTGCAGGCCCTTGATCACGATCGAGCGGCCGACCAGCGCGTCCGCCGGCGGCGTGCGCTGCGAGATCGCTCGCCGCAGCACCCAGTTCTCGCGCCGCAGCTGCGCGCGCTCCAGCGCCTGGCGCACCGCGCCGAGCGCCTGCGTGATGCGGAAGGGCTTGAGCAGCATGTCGCCGGCGCCGGCGCGCAGCGCCTCGATCGCGGTGTCGAGGTCGGCGAACGCGGTGATCAGCACCACTTCGGCGCCGATGCCGGCAGCGCGCATCTCCTTGAGCAGTGCGATGCCGTTCTTGCCCGGCAGGGCGATGTCGAGCAGCACGAGATCGATCCGGTGCTGCTGCAGCAGGGGCTCGGCCGCTTCCGCCGACTCGGCGGCCAGCACCTGGCCGACCCGCGGCGCCAGCGCCTTCTCGAGGAAGTGGCGCATGCCCGGCTCGTCGTCGACGACGAGCACGGTCGCGCGCGGCCAGCGCTCGCCGTCGCTGCGCTCAGCGGCGCTCATTCGACGACAGCTGCTGCAGCTCGTCCATCGTGTTGGCGTTGAAGAAGGCGGCGGCGTCGTCGAACTCGACGATCGCGCAGCGGTGGCGCGCGGTCCAGCGGTCGATCTTGCGCTCGCCAGCGTGCAGGAAGGCCACGAGGTCCTCCATCAGCGAGGTCTTGAGCAGGCAGAACACCGGCTGGGTGCGGCGCTGACCGTCCTCGGTCGTGGCCGCCATCGCGATGTCGGCCTCCTCGGCCTCGAGCGCGGCGGCCAGGCGCTCGACCAGGTCGGCCGGGAAGTTCGGCGTGTCGCAGGGCACGGTGACGAGGTAGGGCGTCTCGCAGCGCTCCAGGCCGGCCATCAGCCCGGCCAGGGGGCCGGGGAAGTCCTGGATCGGGTCCGGCCAGACCGGCACGCCCATCGATTCGTAGGCGGCGAGGTTGCGGTTGGCGTTGATCATCAGCTCGCCGACCTGGGGCGTCAGGCGCAGCAGCGCATGCATCGCCAGCGGCACGCCCTGGTGGTTCTGCAGGCCCTTGTCGACGCCGCCCATGCGGCTGCCGCGGCCGCCGGCGAGGATCAGGCCGGTGATGTCGCTGCGGTCGATCGTCATGTCTCGAGCAGGTCGAAGCCTTGCGTCTCGACCTGGACGAAGGCGCGGGTCAGGCCGGCGACCGCCCGCCAGGTGTCGGCGCGCGGGTGCGCGTCGACCGCGTCGCACAGCGCCTCGACCCAGGGTTGCACATGGGCGCGGAAGAAGCGGCGCTGCTGCTCGAGGTTGCACACGCCGGCGTCGTCGCCGGCGATCAGGTAGCGCATGACCTCGAAGACGTAGGCGACGTGGTCCTCGGTCTCGCCGCGCTCGCGGTCCTTCGTCAGTCCGAGCGCGGCAAGGTCGGCGCGCAACGTGGCCAGCGGCTTCTCGTTCAGGAAGCCGCTGAGGTAGTACGAGCCGTACAGGAAGACCTCGGGCTTGCCGACGCCCATGAACAGCGCCTCGTGCTCGGCGGCGGCGGCGGCGGCGTCGGTCGCGCGCATCGCCGCGACGAGCTGCTCCCACGGCGCCTCGAGCAGGCCGCCGGTCTGCGGCGCCTGCGTGACCGCGACGCGGAACTGCTGCAGCAGCGGCTCGTCGGGCGCGCCGAGCCAGAGCTGGGCGAGCAGGCCGTAGAGCTCGGCGCGCGCGACCTCCTCGTGGAAGTCGGTGGCGGCGACGGTGATCGGGGGGGTGTCGTTCATAGGTCGGTGATGCGGACTTCGTCGCCGTCGCTGTGCAGGTCGATCACGCGGCAGTCGCCGCACATCTTCAGCCGCTCGGCGGCCTTGCCCTGGAAGGCGGCATGGCCGGCAAGCTTGCCCATCATCGCCTCGACCGCGCGCAACGTGCCGAAGGGCTTGCCGCACTTGACGCAGCGGAAGGGCTCCATCTGGTGCAGCACGCGCAGCGACTTGCGCGCCTTGCCGCCGTCGGCCAGCCAGAGCCGGGGTTCGAGCGTGATCGCGTCCTCCGGGCAGGTGGTGGCGCACAGCCCGCATTGGACGCAGTTCTTCTCGACGAAGCGCAGCTGCGGCGCGTCCGGGTTGTCGGCGAGCGCACTCTCCGGACAGGCGCCGACGCAGCTCAGGCACATCGTGCAGCGGCCGGTGTCGATCAGCAGGCTGCCGAAGGGCGCGCCGGCGGCGGGCAGTTCGATCGACTCGGCGGCGGCCGGCGCCATCGCGAGCAGGTGGTCGATCGCCAGGTCCAGCGTCGCGCGCTTGTCGGCCTGCACCGCGAATCCGGCGGCCCGCTTGACGCCGGTCGCCGGCGGGGCGGCCAGCGCGGCGTCGAGTGCGGCGAGGTCGCGCGCGTCGCGGGCCTCGATCAGGCGCAGGTGCTCGCCGGCGTAGCCCAGGCCGGTGAGGATCGCCTGCGCGACGGCCATCTGCTCGGCCAGCGCCGCGTGGTACTCGGGCGCCTCCTCGTCGGTCAGCAGCACCCAGACCTGGGACGCGCCCTGGGCGATCGCCGCCAGCCACAGGTCGATGCCGACGCTGGCGGTGTGCCACAGCGCGACCGGCAGCACGCGCGCCGGCACGCCGCGGATCGACCTGTCAATCCGGGCCGCGCGGCCGAGCTCGTTGACCAGCCTCGCCCCCGCGCCTTCGCTGTGCAGCAGCAGCGCGGCGTCGCGGCCGCCGGCCTGTGCATAGGCGGCGAGCATCGTGCGCAGGCGCCGGCCCTGGTCGGCCGGGCCGGGGTAGCCGTAGGTCAGCGCGCCGCTCGGGCAGACGGTGCCGCAGGCGCCGCAGCCGACGCACAGATGGGGCTCGACGACGATGCCGCCGCCGGTGGGCGTGGGCAGCACGGCGGCGCCGGGGCCGCGCGGCACGCGGATCGTCTTCGACGGCGCCTTGCCCTTGGCGGAGGCGTCGCTGCGGATCGCGCGCGCCGAGCACACGTCGATGCAGGCGGTGCAGCCGATCTGCTCGTTGCGGCTGTGCGCGCAGAGCTTGTCCTGGTAGCGGAAGAACTTCGGCTTCTCGAATTCGCCGACCGCGTCGCGCAGTTCGACCACCGCGCGCATCAGCGCGCGCTCGTCGGCGCCGGCGTGGAAGTAGCCCTGCGGCTTGGCGTGCATCGTGAACGCCGGCTGGGCGCGCAGGTCGAGCACGAGGTCGAAGCGCTCGCCCTCGGACTGCGCGCCGCGCGAGAAGTCGATCGCGCCGGCGGCGTCGCAGACGCGCACGCAGTCGCGGTGGCTGCGGCAGGCGGCGAGGTCGACCTGGTAGCCGAAGTCGATCGCGCCCTCCGGGCAGGCCTCGATGCACGCATTGCAGCGTGTGCACAGGTCGAGGTCGATCGGGTTGTTCCGCTCCCATTGCGCCTCGAACGCGCCGAGCCAGCCTCTGAGCTGGGTCAGGCGGCCGCGCTGCACCGCGCGCTCGTGCGCCTGCGGCAGCGCGCCGTGTTCGACCAGCAGCGTCAGGTCGAGCCGGTCGGCCAGCAGCGCGGCGGCGGCCTCGGCGCGCCCGGCCTCGCCGATCACCAGGCAGCGTCCGCCCGAGCGGTAGCTCACCGTGGCCACCGGCTCGGGCGTCGGGCCCTGCGCGGCGGCGAGCAGCGCGGCGAGCTTGGGCGTGGCGTCGGCGGCGTCGCGCGACCAGCCGCCGGTCTCGCGGATGTTGACGAAGCGGATCGGCCGCTCCTC
>CALJUI010000035.1 GCA_937975735.1 uncultured Rubrivivax sp. | reverse complement strand
TGGTGTACCTGGTGATCTGGCCAGCGCCGTTGGTCACTTGCTGCAGGTCGCCATTGGTGTGGCCGACAGCACCTGGCCCGGTGCCTTCGAATGCAGTGTTGTCGTAGTAAAGGTAGGTCGTGACATCGACCAGGTCGGTGCGGGGGCCGTCCCACGTGAGCATTTGGCCGCTGGCGTTGTAGGTCCAACGTTGCTCTCTCGCCGGCACGCCCGGCTGCAGAGGTGCGCTGAAGCCATGCCGTCCATCCAGGTCCGTGGTCGCCTGCTCTACCGTCTTGCACAGGACGACGATGGGCGTCCCGTCGATCTGCTTGGCGCCTGCCGGTGCGCAGGCTGCCGGCGCTCCTGCATTGAATGGATCCGACTGCCCGTTGTAGATCCAGGTCGTGATCCGCACAGGCTCCGCGGCCTTTGCCTTCAAGGCCCAGTCTGGATGCCACGCCGTGCTGAACTTCCGGGCGCCAGCGGGCAGCGCGGCGCCGACGGGCGTCACAGCCTCGCATGCGTGGGCACTCGACAAACCCTCGACGCGAGTCACCTCCAGGTTGCGGCCCAAGTCGTTGGCGATACAAGTACGGTGGCCGTTGAAATCGTCCATGCGGGCCACGTGACCATGCGCGTCATAGCTCGTGGCGCGGCTACTGGCCGCGCAGCCACTGCCTGCCGGTTGCGTCTGCGACGTCAAGAATCGCGAGCCGTCGACCTGCGTCGCGGTCATCGAGATCTCGCTTCCTCGGGGCACGACGACGCGGATGGGGCCTCCGTCTTCGAGCATCCGCGTACGGCGCACATGGTCGAACACCTGTGCCTGCGGGTGGGCAACGAACTCGTCGGCCACGACCAGGTGGCCATGCGCGCCCGGCAGGATTTCATACCGCCCGACCGCGCCGGCAAGCTCGGTGGCCACGGCCCGCCCGGCGTCGTCGTAGGTGAAGGTCGCATGACGGACGCCGGCTTCGTCGATGACGCCAGTCAGCGCTTGCGGTAGTTGGTTGTGCTCATAAAGGAAGCGACGTGATGTGCCGTCCTGCCAACGGATCTCCTCGAGCATGCCCGCGGCCGAGTAGGCGAAGCCGATCTCGGTGCCTGCGTGGTCGATGATCCTTGAAACCCGGCCCTGCGCCGATCCGGCTGGCCGTTCATAGCGGAACTCCACCGTTCGCCCAAACGCGTCGCTCACGGACAGCAAGTAGCGGCCTTCCCCAGAGGTGTCCGGTGTCACGTTGTGCGTGGCGACTGCTTAGGCGGTCTGGTATTTCGCGCCGCCCAATTGAATGCTGCGCACGGGGAACTTGTCGTAGTGCTCGATGCTCGCGGGCTTCGATACGCGGTAGTAGCCTTCGGTGAGCAGCCTGTCGGCCTCTCCGCGAACCATGGGCTCGTATCCGGAGCCGCCCTTGAAAGGCTTGATCGTGCCGCCGCCCCTAACGGCCATGACAGCCGCCTCTCTACCACCATCGGCATACATCAGCCAGCGGTGCATGTTGCCGGACCACATCGGGCCGAAGCCCGGGAACCGGTCGAAAGGCGTGATGGGCTTTGCCCACGGGCTGGCAGAGGGATAGATGAAGCGGGAGTCATAGACGATCGAGAGTTCCTCGCCACCTGCGTGAACGCCGAGTCCAACCCGTTGCACCTTGGTACTCGTGACCGGGCGCACAGGATTGCCGAGGCCGGGGCTTGCACACGGGTCCTGCGCCTGGAGCCCGTCAATCTCGACCACCGGCACGCACTTCGCGCGCTCGGGAGACCAGCCCTTACCCCATTCGCATTCGCACCGGTTCGGGTGGGTCCGGAAGTACGTTCCGACCGGGCACTGGGCCAGCATCTGATAGGAGTAGACCGTCGCGTCAGTTCGGCATCCCATTTCCAGGCAGATGGCCGAGTACTCGTTCATGTAGCGGGAGCAATAGCCCATCTCCCTGGTGAAGAAGACCGTCCCGGGTGTTTCGCCGATGTGGCTAAGTGGAGTCTCCTCGCGGAAGTCCGCATCGGAGAACGATCCTGCGTTGGCATCGCAATAGATGACAAGTGGCCGGTCGTGCGAGGACCAGGGCCAGGTCTTGTGAACGGCGTTGATGTAAGGGCCCGCTTCGTCTGGTGATTCGAAGCCCGGTGGAGGGTTCGTGATGTGGATGGTCGAGTTGATGATGTGGTATCGAGGCGCCGGCTCTGGCGCCGCCACCGTGGCGAATGTCCAGAGCGCTGCCCACACGCCGACCAGGAACTGGCGCGCCCTGCGCCAGGCAGCACGCTGATCCGGCGGACAGATGCGCGTCGCCAGATCACGCATGGGTGTCGGTGAGCACCCGGCACGGTTGGCCGTCAGGGGGAACATCAACCATCCGTCGCTCATGACCAGATCTGCCTCCAGGGGTAGACAACGCCGCCGATGCCCAAGCGTCAACTCGGTGACTGAACTTGACGACAGCGGGCGCAAGGCTATGTGCGCCCGCCCGTCGGCCACACCCTGCGCACTAGGGAGTGCGCCATGCAACGTCTGCCGCCCCAAGCGACGCGTGGCGCAAGCGCGGTGGCTCGGCGACAGCAGAGCCGGCGGCCGCCATGTCATCGACGT
>CALJUI010000034.1 GCA_937975735.1 uncultured Rubrivivax sp. | reverse complement strand
GAGGCGGCGCGCGAATTCGGCGAAGAACTTCGGCTCCAGCGCGGCCACCGACAGCCAGCGGCCGTCGGCAGTGGCGTAGCAGTCGTAGAACGGCGCGCCGCCGTCGAGCAGGTTCTCGCCGCGCGCGCCGTCCCACGCGCCGCCGGCGCGCAGGCCGTAGAAGATGCCCATCAGTGACGCCGCGCCGTCGACCATCGCGGCATCGACGACCTGGCCGCGCCCCGAGGACTGGCGCTCGAACAGGGCCGCGAGCAGCCCGAATGCAAGGTACAGCGCGCCCCCGCCGTAGTCGCCGACCAGGTTCAGCGGCGGCGCCGGCTTGCCGCCGGCCGGACCGATCGCGTCGAGCGCGCCCGACAGCGCGATGTAGTTCAGGTCGTGCCCGGCGGCATGGGCGAGCGGGCCCTGCTGGCCGAAGCCGGTCATGCGCCCGTAGACCAGGGCCGGGTTGCGCGCCTGGCAGTCCGCCGGACCGAGGCCCAGTCGCTCGGCCACGCCCGGGCGGTAGCCTTCGATCAGCACGTCGGCCCGGTCGATCAGCCGCAGTGCCGCATCGCGGCCGGCCGGACGCTTCAGGTCGAGCGCGATCGAGCGCCGGTTGCGCGCATGCACGTCGAAGCGGCGCTCCATCGGCACGCCCAGGCCGCTGGCCTCGAGCCGGTCGATGCGCACGACGTCGGCGCCCAGGTCGGCCAGCAGCATGCCGCACATCGGCCCGGGGCCGATGCCGGCGAGCTCGACCACGCGCAGGCCGCGCAGCGGGCCGCCGCTCACCGCAGCCGCCGCCGCAGCCAGGGACTGACCCGATAGCGCTCGCCGCGGTAGGCATCGTCGAGCGCCTCGATCAACGCCACCACCGCAACCACGTCCCAGCGCCCGAGCCACTCGAACGGCCCGGCCGGGTAGTTGACGCCGAGCTTCATCGCGGCGTCGGCGGCCTCGGCATCGCACACGCCCAGGTGCACCGCGTCGGCGGCCTCGTTGATCAGCATGGCGATCGTGCGGGCGACGACCAGGCCCGGCGCGTCGTCGACGACCACCGGGTCGAAGCCGAGCGCGCGCAGCCAGGTCGGCGCCACCTCGCGCCAGCCCGCCGACGCGCGGTCGGACAGCGCCAGCGCCAGCGGCGCGCCGGGTTCGGGTTGCAGCTCGATCGGCAGGTCGAACACGGCGACGTCCTCGCCGAGCGCGGTCGCGCGACGGCCGTCGGTCAGGCGCAGCATCGCACCGTCGATCGCCAGGCCGGTCCAGCCACTGCCGAGCTCGCGCTCCAGCGACAGGCCGGTCAGCGACGAGGCCAGCCGGTCCGCCATCGCGCCGCTGCCGTGCAGCACGACACGGCGCGCGAACGGGGCCGACGACGACTCGAAAGCCGGCCGCCGCGGCGGCTTCGCGCCGTCGGCGTAGGCGTAGAAACCGCGCCCGCTCTTGCGGCCGAGCAGGCCGCCGTCGACCATCTCGCGCTGGACGATCGACGGCGCGTAGCGCTTGTCGAAGAAATTGGCCTCGAAGACCGAGTTCGTCACCGCGAAGTTGGTGTCGTGGCCGATCAGGTCCATCAGCTCGCAGGGCCCCATCCGGAAGCCGGCGCCGCGCAGGCAGGCGTCGAGGTCGGCCGGCTCGGCGGCGCGCTCGGCCAGCAGCTGCAAGGCCTCGGCGTAGTACGGGCGCGCGATGCGGTTGACGATGAAGCCCGGCGACGAGCGCGCATGCACCGCGATCTTGCGCCAGCGCCCGGCGAGGTCGAACACCGCGTCGGCCACCGCGCGCTCGGTCTGCAGGCCGGACACCACCTCGACCAGCTTCATCAGCGGCACCGGGTTGAAGAAATGCATGCCGACCAGGCGGCCGGGATGGCGCAGGCCATTGGCGATCGTGGTGACCGAGATCGACGAGGTGTTGGTCGCGAGCACGGTCCGCTCGTCCACCATCGCCTCGAGCTCGCGGAACAGCGCTCGCTTGGCGTCGAGCTGCTCGACGATCGCCTCGATCACGATGCCGGCGCCGCGACCGTCGCCGATCGACGCCGCCGGCCGGATGCGCGCCAGCGCGGCGTCGGCTTCGCCTCGGTCGAGTCGGCCCTTGTCGACCAGCCCGTCGAAGACCTGGCCCAGCCGGGCCCGGGCCTCGGCGGCGGCGCCTTCGCGCGCGTCGTGCAGCCAGACGACATGCCCGCACTGCGCCGGCACCTGCGCGATGCCTGCGCCCATGATGCCCGCGCCGATGACGAGCACCTCGGCGTCGGGTCGAATGACTTCGCTCATGCCCGCACTGTAAGCGAGGCCGCGCGCGGGCCGTACGATGCGGCACACGGCGTCGACACAGGACCGAACGATGAAGCTGATCTGCCCCGCTTTGCTGGCCCTGGCTGCCGCCAGCAGCCACGCCGGCCGCCCGCTGGCCACCGAGGATGCCGGCGTGCTCGATCCTCGCGCCTGCGAGGTCGAAGGGGCGCACGAGCGCGAGCGGGCCGCCGGCGCTTCGGCCCGCGTGCACAGCCTGCAACTGGCCTGCGGGGTCGGCGCCCGGACCCAGCTGGCACTGGCCGCCTCGCGCGAGCGCGACGGCGGCAGCCGCGCCGAGGGCCTGCGTCTGGGCGGCAAGACCCGGCTGTGGCCGACCGCGGCCGACGACGAGGCGCCGGCCTGGACGCTCGCCTACGCCCTGGAGGCCGCGCGCGACGGGGGCGGATCCTGGGGCCGGGCCGGCCACGCGGTCCAGCTCGTGCACAGCCGGCCGGCCGGCGAGTCGCTGACCCTGCACCTGAACCTGGGCCACGAGCGCGGCGTGCCCGCACGCCAGGGCCGCACCACGCTCGGCGTGGCCGCCGAGCACGAGGGCGTCGCCGGCTGGATGCCGATGGCCGAGCTCTACGGCGACGACCGCGACGCGCCGTGGTGGAGCCTGGGCCTGCGATGGGTGGCATTGCCCGAGCGGCTGTCCTTCGGACTGGCCTGGGGCCGCCAGATCGCCAGCGGCCGGCCACAGCGCACGGCGCTGTCGTTCACCTTCAACTTCTGACGGTCACGGCTTCTCAGGGCTCGCTGCGCAGAATGCGGCCGGACGGCGAGTCGGTCAGCACGTAGAGGCGGCCGTCGGGCCCCTGGCGCACGTCGCGGATGCGCTCGCCCAATGAGTCGAACAGCGACTCGCGCGCGGTCACGGCATTGCCGGTCAGCGTCAGCCGCCACAGCGAGCGCCCGGCCAGCGCGCCGACGAACAGGCTGCCGGTCCACTGCGGATGCCGGCTGGCGGTGTAGAAGGCCATGCCGCTCGGCGCCACCGAGGTCGGCACCCAGATGCTCAGCGGCTCCTCGTAGGCCGGCGCGTGAACGCCGCCGCCGACGCGGCAGCCGTCGCCGAATGGCAGCGATCCATACGGGCAGCCGTAGCTGCGCAGCGGCCAGCCATAGTTGCGCCCGGGCAGCACGCGGTTGAGCTCGTCGCCGCCCTGCGGGCCGTGCTCGGTCAGCCACAGCTCGCCGGTCTGCGGGTGCAGGGCCGCGCCCTGCACGTTGCGATGGCCCACGCTCCACAGCCCCGGCAGGCCGCCGGCGATGATCGGATTGCCGGCCGCCGGCCGGCCGTCGCGCTGCAGGCGGAAGACCTTGCCCAAGCCGCTGCCCGGGTTCTGCGCATGCATGGTGCCGGGGCTGGAAGGGCTGTCCTGGCCGCGATCGCCCAGGGTCACGAAGAGCTGCTTGTCGCGGTCGAACACCAGGCGCGAGCCGAAGTGCTGGCCGCTCGAGTACTTCGGGCTCTGGCGGAAGACGAGCTGCACGTCCTGCAGGCTGTCGCCGACGAGCCTTCCGCGCGCCACCGCCGTGCCGCGCAGCCCGGCCTCGGCGCCGCTGCCCGGCTCGGCATAGGACCAGTAGATCCACGGGTCGGTCGCGAAGTCCGGGTCGATCACGACGTCGAGCAGGCCGCCCTGCCCCGCCGCCGCCACCGGCGGCAGCCCGGCGAGCGGGGCGGACACCGTCTTGCCGTCCGCGCTCACCCGCCGCATCCGGCCGCCGCGCTCGGTGACGAGCATCGAGCCGTCCGGCAGGAAGGCCATCCCCCAGGGCGTGTCGAGGCCGGTGGCAAAGGCTTCCAGCCGCGGCGGCACCGGCGGCGCGGCCGCGGGCGGTGTGCCCGCCGCGGCCGGTGGCGAGTCGGCGCCGCCGCAGGCCACCAGCACCGCCAAGCCCGCCGCGAGCCAGGTGCTTCGACGCCAGATCGTGTTCATGGTCCTATCCTGACATGAACCGCGATGCCCGTGCCGTGTGCAATGGCAACCGGTGCCTCGGTGCCTACAGCGCCGCCTCGACGACCATCTGCACGCGGGCCTGGCCGTTCCAGTGGTCGAGCTGCAGCCGGTAGGCCAGCCGCACGCGCTCGGGCACCGGCTCGGCGTGGCCGAACCAGATCGCGTCGCGCAACGTGCCGGCATGGCGCACGCGCAGCTTGAGGTGCTTCTCGCCGACCAGGCGCTGCTGCACCACCTCGACCTCGTCGCAGAACACCGGCGCCTCGAAGCCCTGGCCCCAGACCTGGTCGTCGAGCACGCGCACGGTCTCGGCGTTGAACCACTGCAGCGCCAGCGGCCCGTCGGTGCGCAGCGTGCGTGTCAGCGTCGGCGGATCCAGCCACTCGGCGGCGATGTCCCGCAGCGCCTGCGCGAACGTGTCGAAGCCGTCCTCGGCGATCGTGCAGCCCGCGGCCATCGCGTGGCCGCCGAAACGGCGCAGCACGCCGGGGCAGCGCTTGCTGAGCAGGTCCAGCGCGTCGCGCAGGTGAAAGCCCGGGATCGAGCGGCCCGAGCCCTTCAGCAGGCCGTCGGCGCCCCGGGCGAAGACGAAGGTCGGGCGGTGCAGGCGGTCCTTCAGCCGGCCGGCGACGATGCCGACCACGCCCTCGTGGAAGCCGGGGGCGAAGAGGCTGACCGCCGGCGGCGCATCGCCGGCGGCGGTGGCTGCCAGGGTCTCGACCAGGCGCTCGGCCTGCTCGCGCATGTCGGCCTCGACCTCGCGCCGCTCGCGGTTGATCGCGTCGAGCGCGCCGGCGAGTTCGGCCGCGCGGGCGGCGTCGTCGCTGAGCAGGCACTCGATGCCCAGCGTCATGTCGGCGAGCCGGCCGGCGGCATTGATGCGCGGGCCGAGCGCGAAGCCGAAGTCGAATGCCGCCGCCCGCGCCGGGTCGCGCCCGGCGGTGCCGAACAGCGCTGCCACCCCGGGCTGCATGCGCCCGGCGCGGATGCGTTTCAGTCCTTGCGCGACGAGGCGGCGGTTGTTGGCGTCGAGCCGCACGACGTCGGCGACGGTGCCGAGCGCGACGAGGTCGAGCAAGGCGTCGAGCCGAGGCTGGTCGGTCTCGTCGAAGCGGCCGCGCGCGCGCAGCTCGGCCCGTGTGGCGAGCAGCACGTAGAACATCACGCCGACGCCGGCCATCGCCTTGCTCTCGAACCCGCAGCCCGGCTGGTTCGGGTTCACGATCACGTCGGCCTCGGGCAGCACCACCTCGTCGTCGATGCGCGCCGGCAGGTGATGGTCGGTGACCAGCACGGCGATGCCGAGGGCGCGCGCATGGGCCACGCCCTCCAGGCTGGCGATGCCGTTGTCGACCGTGACGATCAGGTCCGGCCGGTGCGCACGCGCCAGCTCGACGATCGCCGGCGTCAGGCCGTAACCGTGCCCCGGGCGGTCGGGCACGAGGTAGCGCAGCGGGTCCGGAGCCGCACCGAGCATCGCCAGCCCGCGCAGGCCGACCGCGCAGGCGGTGGCACCGTCGCAGTCGTAGTCGGCGACGATGCAGATGCGCTTGTGCTGCCCGAGGTGATCGGCGAGCAGGCGGGCGGCGGCGTCGGTGCCCTTCAGCGTCGCCGGCGGCAGCAGTCGTCCGAGGCCGTCGTCGAGGTCGGCCGCGCTGCTCACGCCACGCGCGGCCAGCAACCGGGCGAGCAGCGGGTGCACGCCGGCCTGCTCGAGCGCGTACTGCAGGCGCGGCGGCACGTCGCGGGTCTGCAGCTGCATCACAGGGCCTCCAGCCAGCGCACCGGCTCGGCGGCGCGCACGCGACCGAGCAGCCGGCGCCAGGTCGACGCCGGCGGCAGCGTCCAGTGCGCCGATCCGCTCTCGCCGCAGAGCGTCAGCTCGACGGTCTCGCCGAAACCCCGCCGCCGCGCCAGTTCGCGCAGCGGGCCTTCGTCGAGCGCGCGCCAGGCGGCCAGCCAGGCGGGCCAGTCCTCGTGCAGCGCCGGGCCGCGCAGCCGATCGTCGACGACCGGCGCGGCCCCGGTCGGCACGGCGCCCAGCGCGCCGCAGCCGCTGAGCCAGAACGAGTTGACCGGCAGCTCGCCCCGCGCCACCCGCGCGACATTGATCGGATGCTCGTGCAGCCGCATCTGGACCTCGTTCTGCAGCCGCCGCAGTGACCGCGCCGACGCGCCGCGCGGCAGCCAGGGGTCGATGCTGCGGCCGATGACGCGGTCGAGCGACGCCGTCGGCAGCGCGGCCAGCGACTCGTGCGCCAAGGCCCAGCGCAAGGGATCGACGTGGCGCAGAACGAAGCCCTCGCTCTCGAACAGGTCGCGCACCGCGTCGAGCAGCGCGCTCGACTCGGCCGCGTCGAGCGCCAGGTCCTGCGGATCGGTCATCGTGACCTGGTCGGTGCCCACCACCCAGTGCGCCGGCGTCAGCCAGCCCCAGGCCAGGTCGCCGACCTCGGCGCCGCCCGAGGCCAGCGCGTGCGCGGCCCAGGGCAGCGCGCCGTCGGCGCCGGGCAGGCCAAGCGCACGGGCCAGCGCGCGCTCGTGCGGCGGCGACAGGCTCATCTCGTCGCCGGAATCGAAGGCCGGTGCCGAGGCGCCGGCGAGCAGCGCGCCGAGTCCGGGCAAGGTCAGCTCCTGCAGCGCGCGACGACCCATCTCGGCGCCCACTGCCGCAAAGGGGACCAGTAGATGCATGCGCACGATTATCCCGACGCCGCTGCAGCGGGTAGCATCGGCACCCCATGAACTGGCCCTACGAATGGCAGGTCGGCTGGCGCTACACCCGCTCCGGCCGCGCCGGGCGGCGCAACGGCTTCATCTCCTTCATTTCCGGCGTGTCGATGCTCGGCATCGCGCTCGGCGTGGCGGCGCTGATCATCGTGCTGTCGGTGATGAACGGCTTCCAGAAGGAGGTGCGCGACCGCAT
>CALJUI010000033.1 GCA_937975735.1 uncultured Rubrivivax sp. | reverse complement strand
AACTTGCCCTCGACGTTCTCGACCTTCTTGCGGATCGTTTCGCGGTAGGCCACCTGCGGCTTGCCGACGTTGGCCTCGACGCCGAACTCACGCTTCATGCGGTCGACGATGATCTCGAGGTGAAGTTCGCCCATGCCGGAGATGATGGTCTGGCCGCTCTCCTCGTCGGTGCGCACGCGGAACGACGGGTCTTCCTGCGCCAGGCGACCCAGCGCGATGCCCATCTTCTCCTGGTCGCTCTTGGTCTTGGGCTCGACGGCCTGGGAGATCACCGGCTCGGGGAAGACCATCTTCTCGAGGGTGATGATCGCCTCGGGGTCGCACAGGGTCTCGCCGGTGGTGACCTCCTTAAGGCCCACGCAGGCGGCGATGTCGCCGGCCAGGATCTCCTTGATCTCCTCGCGCTCGTTGGCGTGCATCTGCAGGATGCGGCCGATGCGCTCCTTCTTGCCGCGGATCGGGTTGTAGACCGAGTCGCCCGACTTCAGCACGCCCGAGTACACACGCACGAAGGTCAGCTGGCCGACGTAGGGGTCGGTCATCAGCTTGAACGCCAGCGCGGCGAACTTCTCGTTGTCGTCGGCCTTGCGCGAGACTTCCTTGTCGTCGTCGTCGGTGCCCGGCACAGGCGGGATGTCGATCGGCGAGGGCATGAAGTCGATGACCGCGTCGAGCATGCGCTGCACGCCCTTGTTCTTGAAGGCGGTGCCGCACAGCATCGGCTGGATCTCGGTGGCGATGGTGCGCAGGCGGATGCCGCGCTTGATCTCCTCCTCGGTCAGCTCGCCCGACTCGAGGTACTTGTTCATCAGCTCTTCGCTGGCCTCGGCCGCGGCCTCGACCATGTTCTCGCGCCACTTCTCGGCGTCGGCCTGCAGCTCGGCGGGAATCTCGACGTAGTCGAACTTCATGCCCTGCGAGGCCTCGTCCCAGAGAATGGCCTTCATCTTGATCAGGTCGATGACGCCGGTGAACTTCTCCTCGGCGCCGATCGGCAGCACGATGGGCACCGGGTTGGCCTTCAGGCGCGACTTCATCTGGTCGTAGACCTTGAAGAAGTTGGCGCCGGTACGGTCCATCTTGTTGACGAAGGCCAGGCGCGGCACCTTGTACTTGTTGGCCTGGCGCCAGACGGTCTCCGACTGCGGCTGCACGCCGCCGACCGCGCAGTAGACCATGCACGCGCCGTCGAGCACGCGCATCGAGCGCTCGACCTCGATCGTGAAGTCGACGTGGCCCGGGGTGTCGATGATGTTGATGCGGTGCTCGGGGAAGGACAGGTCCATGCCCTTCCAGAAGCAGGTCGTCGCGGCCGACGTGATCGTGATGCCGCGCTCCTGCTCCTGCTCCATCCAGTCCATCGTGGCCGCACCGTCGTGCACCTCGCCGATCTTGTGGTTCACACCCGTGTAGAACAGGATGCGCTCGGTCGTGGTGGTCTTGCCGGCATCGATGTGCGCGGAGATACCGATGTTGCGGTAGCGCTCGATGGGGGTCTTGCGGGCCATGGTAAATCTCCAAAGACAGGGGCCGCCTCCGGGTTCACGTTAACCCGTAGAGGCGGCCAGACGCGTTTATCAGAAGCGGAAGTGCGAGAACGCCTTGTTCGCTTCGGCCATGCGGTGCACCTCGTCGCGCTTCTTCATCGCGCCACCGCGGCCTTCCGAGGCCTCGAGCAGTTCGTTGGCCAGACGGGCGGCCATCGACTTCTCGCCGCGCTTGCGGGCCGACTCCTTGAGCCAGCGCATCGCCAACGCCTGGCGGCGGATCGGGCGCACTTCCACCGGCACCTGGTAGTTCGCACCACCGACGCGGCGGGACTTGACCTCGACCATCGGCTTGATGTTGTTCAGCGCGATCATGAAGATCTCGAGGGGGTCCTTGCCGATTTTCTTCTCGACCTGGTCGAGCGCACCGTAGATGATGCGCTCGGCGACGGCCTTCTTGCCCGACTCCATGATGACGTTCATGAACTTGGACAGGTCGACCGATCCGTATTTCGGGTCCGGCAGGATCTCGCGTTTCGGTACTTCGCGACGACGTGGCATGGGAGTCTTCCTTTGCTTGATTCAGTTGGCGACGGGATCGACCCCGCCGCCTCGAAGGGCCATCGGACCCTTCACTTACTTGGGCGGCCGGACGGCCGCCCTCTCTGTTTCCGCCGAAGGCCTCAGGCCTTCTTGGGACGCTTGGCGCCGTATTTCGAGCGCGCCTGCTTGCGGTCCTTGACGCCCTGGAGGTCAAGCGAGCCGCGAACGATGTGATAGCGGACACCCGGCAGGTCCTTCACCCGGCCACCGCGCACGAGCACGACGCTGTGCTCCTGCAGGTTGTGGCCTTCGCCGCCGATGTAGGAGATGACCTCGAAGCCGTTGGTCAGACGCACCTTCGCAACCTTGCGCAGCGCCGAGTTCGGCTTCTTCGGGGTGGTGGTGTACACGCGGGTGCACACGCCGCGCCGCTGCGGGCAGTTCTGCATCGCCGGCGACTTGGATTTCGTGACCTCGACCTGGCGGCCGTGACGCACGAGCTGGTTGATGGTGGGCATGGCTGAGGGTTTCCCGTTTCGTATTCGCGCAATTGGCCTTCCGGGATCCGTCAGAGGTGCTTGAGGTGCCGGAGCAGCGTCAGGGGCGCCGCCTGATTAGCCTGGCCTGTAGAGCCGGCGGCGGGCCTGTCGATGCAAGGCGAAGCACGGCATGGGATGCCGAAAAGCCTTCCATCATACCGCGGAAGGCGCGCACCGGCAAGGAAAGGACATCGCTTCGGCGCCTAGCGGCCGGCCACCGCCCCGCGCGCGGCCTGCACCCACGGCCCCCAGCGCCGCCAAAGCCGCCAGACCGCCCAGCCGCGAACGGACCAGCGCAACAGCCGCCTCGGCCGCATCACCAGCAGGGCCACCCCGGCGCCGACGGGCCACTCGGGATGTCGGCGCAGCCAGCGCAGCCCGTCCCGCGCCCGATCGGCCCAGGCCATCGGACGGCGCCAGGATTGGGCCTGCAGACCGATCTGCGCCCGCAGATCGGCGCTGCGTTGCAACAACAGCTCCCGCCGAACGAGCAGCCGAAGGCGCCGCGGACTGGCCATGTCCAGCCCGCCCTAGTCCCGCGGCGTCAGAGCCGCAACGTCGCGCGCCAACTCGGCGCGGGTGGCGTCGAAGGCCCAGCCGGCCCGGCGCAGGCTGGCCCGCGCCGCCATCAGCGCCCAGGCGCCGCCGCCGAGGAAGGCCAGCGCCATCACCCCCAGCGCGTGCATGCGCCAATCCTCCTGCACCAGCAGCAGCACGAGGCCGCACAGCAGCACGACGCCGATGCCGATCGCCAGCACGGACAGCAGCGCCAGCAGGATCGCGTCGAACAGCCGCAGCGCGCCCAGTTCGGCGTCGTTGGCCAGCAGTTCGACCCTGACCCGGAGCAGCTCGAGCGTCGTCGACAGCAGGCTGCGCGTCGATCCGAACAGCCCGCGGGGGGATGCGCTCATGCGCGCTCGCGCCTCAGCGACGGCCGATCAGCAACCCGATCACCACGCCCACCGCCGCGGCCGCTCCGATGGCGTGCCAGGGCTTCTCGTGCACATAGTGGTCCGCCGCCTGCCCCGCGGCCTTCGCGCGCTCGATCGCGGAGGCCTGGACCTCGGCCAGCCGCTCGCGCGCGCGGTGCAGGCGCGCCTGGACACGCTCGCGCAGCTTCGCCGCGCCTTCGCCCGCCTGGTCGGCAGTCAGCGACAGGAGTTCCTCGGCGTCGTGGATGACCGCCTTCAGGTCCTCGACGAGGCGTTCGCGTTGGGCCGCGGTGGTTGTCGTATCGTTCATTCTTCGCTCCTTCTTTGGTTCTTGCCACCTTTCACGGTAGCGCCTGCCGGTCGATGACGCAAGAACCGAGCCACCGACCTGCCCCGCCGCTCGCGGTGCTCGACACCAACGTGGTGCTCGACTGGCTGGTATTCCGCGACCCCCGCGTCGAGTCCGTCGTCGCCGCGATCCGGACCGGGCGCCTGGGCTGGATCAGCTGCCCCGCGATGCGCCAGGAACTCGCACACATGCTGGCGCACCGTCAGCTGTCCGCCTGGTCGCCCGACCTGGACGGTTCGCTGGCCGAGCACGACCGTCATGCACGCCTTCAGCCCGACCCGCCGCCGCTGACCGAGGCGCGGCCGCGTTGCAGCGATGCCGACGATCAGGTCTTCGTCGACCTCGCACTGTCGCACCGCGCGTCGTGGCTGTTCACCCACGACCGCGCCCTGCTGCGGCTGGCGCGCCGCCTGCGGCCCTGGCGGCTGGAAGTGTGCCCGCCAGCGGCCTGGGCCGGCGCGGACTGAGCGTCGTCGACCCGGCACCAGGAAAGAAAAGGGGCGGCCGAGGCCGCCCCATGGGTATCGCCGTGCGCAGGCTCAGTCGGCGCTCGCGGCGGCGTCGCCCGCTGCGGTGGCGGCGTCGACCCCGGCCAGCTGAACGGCGGCCAGTTCCTCGGCCTCCTGCAGCGCGATGGCGCGACGCTCGGACTCGTCCATCTCCTCCTTGACCTTGCGGGCCTGGTGGAAGGCCATGCCGGTGCCGGCGGGGATCAGGCGGCCGACGATGACGTTCTCCTTCAGCCCGCGCAGCTCGTCGCGCTTGCCCATGATCGCCGCCTCGGTCAGCACCCGGGTCGTCTCCTGGAAGGAGGCGGCCGAGATGAACGAGTCGGTCGACAGGCTGGCCTTGGTGATGCCGAGCAGCACGTCGGAGTGGGTGGCGATCATCTTGCCGTCGGCGCGCAGCTTGTCGTTGGTGTCCAGCAGCGATGCCCGCTCGACCTGCTCGCCGGCGATGTAGTCGCTGTCGCCCGGGTTGACGATCTGCACGCGGCGCAGCATCTGGCGAACGATCACCTCGATGTGCTTGTCGTTGATCTTCACGCCCTGCAGGCGGTACACGTCCTGCACCTCGTCGACGATGTAGCGCGCCAGTTCCTCGATGCCCAGCAGGCGCAGGATGTCCTGCGGATCCGCCGCGCCGTCGACGACCAGTTCGCCACGGTTCACCACCTGGCCCTCGTGCACCAGGATGTTCTTCTCCTTGGCGACGAGCTCCTCGTGCACGTGGCCTTCCGGATCGGTGATCTGCAGGCGGTTCTTGCCCTTGGTCTCCTTGCCGAACGACACCGTGCCGGTGATCTCGGCCAGCGTCCCGACGTCCTTCGGCGAGCGCGCCTCGAACAGCTCGGCCACCCGCGGCAGGCCGCCGGTGATGTCGCGCGTCTTCTGGCCTTCCATCGGGATGCGCGCCAGCACCTCGCCCGGCGTCAGGTCCTGGCCGTCGCGGACCTGGATCAGCGCGCCGACCGGGAAGCCGATCGTCACCGAATGGTCGGTGCCCGGGATCTTGACTTCGTTGCCGGCGGCGTCGAGCAGCTTGACCTGCGGCCGCACGACCTTGGCCGCGCCGCGGCGCTTCGGGTCGATCACGACCAGCGTCGACAGGCCCGTGACCTCGTCGACCTGCTTGGCCACCGTGACGCCCTCCTCGACGTTCTCGAACTTCGCCTTGCCGGCGAACTCGGTGATGATCGGACGGGTCAGTGGATCCCAGTTCGCCAGCACCGTGCCGGCCTTGACGTTCTGATCGGCCTTGACCGTCAGCGTCGCACCGTAGGGCAGCTTGTGACGCTCGCGCTCGCGGCCGTGCTGGTCGGCGATGATGATCTCGCCGGAACGCGCGATCACCACCAGTTCGCCCTTGCCGTTGGTCACGTAGCGCATCGTCGGGTTGAAGCCCACGATGCCCTCGGACTTGGCGTCGACGCTGCTTGCCACCGCCGCACGCGACGCCGCACCGCCGATGTGGAAGGTCCGCATCGTCAGCTGCGTGCCCGGCTCGCCGATCGACTGCGCGGCGATCACGCCCACCGCCTCGCCGACGTTGACCAGGCCCCCGCGGCCGAGGTCGCGCCCGTAGCACTTGGCGCACAGGCCGAAGCGGGTGTCGCAGGACAGCGGCGTGCGCACCTTGACCTCGTCGACGCCCGCGGCCTCGACCTGGTCGAGCGCGTCCTCGTCGAGCATCTGTCCGGCCTCGAGCAGCACGGCCTGGGTCTCGGGGTGCAGCACCTCGACCGCGGTGACGCGGCCCAGGATGCGGTCACGCAGCGACTCGATCACCTCGCCGCCCTCGACCAGCGCGCGCATGTTCATGCCGTTCTGGGTGCCGCAGTCCTCCTCGGTGACGACGAGGTCCTGCGTCACGTCGACGAGGCGGCGCGTCAGGTAGCCCGAGTTCGCGGTCTTCAGCGCCGTGTCCGCCAGGCCCTTGCGGGCGCCGTGCGTGGAGATGAAGTACTGCAGGACGTTGAGGCCCTCGCGGAAGTTCGCGGTGATCGGCGTCTCGATGATCGAGCCGTCCGGCTTGGCCATCAGGCCACGCATGCCGGCCAGCTGCCGGATCTGCGCGGCCGAGCCGCGGGCCCCCGAGTCGGCCATCATGTAGATGGAGTTGAACGACTCCTGCTCCACCTCCTTGCCGTGGCGGTCGGTCACCTTCTGCTTGGACAGCTGCGACATCATGACCTTGCCGACCTCGTCGCCGGTCTTGCCCCAGATGTCGACGACCTTGTTGTAGCGCTCACCGGAGGTCACGAGGCCCGAGACGTACTGCTGCTCGATCTCCTTGACCTCCTTCTCGGCGCGCTCGATCAGGTCGTGCTTCTGCTTCGGGACCAGCATGTCGTCGATCGCGATCGAGATGCCGGCGCGGGTGGCCAGCCGGAAGCCGCTTTGCAGCAGCTTGTCGGCGAACACCACCGTGTCCTTCAGGCCACACTTGCGGAACGACGCGTTGATCAGGCGCGAGATCTCCTTCTTCTTCAGCGTCTTGTTCAGGTTGCTGAAGGGCAGGCCCTTGGGCAGGATCTCCGACAGCAGCGCACGGCCGACCGTCGTCGCCACCAGCTTGGTCTGCGGTTCGAACTCGCCGCCGCCGTTCTTGACGTATTCCGTCAGGCGCACGTTGACCTTGGCGGTGATCTCGACCACGCCGTTGTCCAGCGCGCGCTGCAGCTCGGCCAGGTCGCTGAAGACCATGCCCTCGCCACGCCCGTTGATGCGCTCGCGGGTGGCGTAGTACAGGCCCAGCACGACGTCCTGCGACGGCACGATCGACGGCTCGCCGTTGGCCGGGAACAGCACGTTGTTGGACGCCAGCA
>CALJUI010000032.1 GCA_937975735.1 uncultured Rubrivivax sp. | reverse complement strand
AGTTGCAGCCGCATGCGCCAGCCGCCGGAGAAGCTGTTCACCGGCATGTCGAGCTGCTCGCTGCGGAAGCCCAGGCCGAGCAGCAGCGACTGCGCGCGCGCCTTGGCGTCGAAGGCGCCGGCCTCGTCGAGCGCGAGGTGGGCCTCGGCCATCGCGTGGCCGTCGCCGGCGGCCTCGGCCTCGGCGAGCAGGCGCTGCGCCACTTGCAGCGGCGTGTCGCCCTGCAGCACGAAGTCGGTCGCGCCGTCGTCGGTCTCGGGCATCTCCTGCGCGACTTCGCCCAGGCGCCAGCGCGGCGGCATCTCGACGTCGCCGGCGTCGGCCTGCAGCCGGCCGGCGAGCAGCGAGAACAGGCTCGACTTGCCGGCGCCGTTGCGGCCGACGAGGCCGATCTTCTCGCCCGGCTGCAGCACGACGCCGGCGCCGGACAGCACGACCTTGACGCCGCGTCGCAGCGTGATGTTGCGCAGCGTGATCATGGTGCCTCGCCACTCAGGGCGGCGCGCGTCAGCAGCAGCACCTGGTCGTCGCCGGCGCTGGTGGGCAGCCAGACCGCCTCCAGACGCGGGAACGCGGCGTCGAAGTGCGCGCGCTCATGGCCGATCTCGAGCACCAGCACGCCGTCCGGCGTCAGGTGCACGGCCGCATCGCGCAGCAGACGGCGCACGAAGTCCATGCCGTCGGCGCCGCCGGCCAGGGCCAGCGCCGGCTCCGCCCGGTACTCGGCCGGCAGCGCCGCCATCGAGGCGCGGTTGACGTAGGGCGGGTTGCACAGGATCAGGTCGTAGGCGCCGCGCGCGGCGGCCAGGCCGTCGCCCTGGCGCAGCGTGATGCGCGAGGCGAGATCGTGGCGCTGCACGTTCAGCTCGGCCACCGCCAGTGCGTCGGCGGAGACGTCGGTGGCGTCGATGCGCACGTCCGGCCAGGCCTGCGCGGCCAGCACCGCCAGGCTGCCGTTGCCGGTGCACAGGTCGAGCACCCGCGTCGTGTCGGGCGCCAGCCAGGCGTCGAGCGTGCCGTCGGCGAGCGGCTCGGCGATCAGCGAGCGCGGCACGATCGTGCGCTCGTCGACGTGGAAGGGCACGCCCTGCAGCCAGGCCTCGCCGGTGAGGTAGGCGGCGGGCTTGCGCGTGGTGATGCGCTCGTCGATCAGCGCCTCGACGGCGGCCTGCATCGGCACGTCGACCTCGCGCTCGGCGACGCCGTCGAGGTCGTCGAGCGGCAGGCCCAGACGCCACAGCACCAGCCAGACCGCCTCGTCCCAGGCGTTGCCGGTGCCGTGGCCATAGGACAGTTCGGCGGCGGCCAGGCGCGCGGCCGCGTCCTCGATCAGGGCCCGGATGTTCACGTCAGCAGGAATCGCTCGAGGGTGCGCCGGTAGATGTTCTTCAGCGGCTCGATGCTGGCCACCTCGACCCGTTCGTCGATCTTGTGGATCGTCGCGTTGACCGGGCCGAACTCGACCACCTGCGGGCAGATCTTCGCGATGAAGCGGCCGTCGGAGGTGCCGCCGGTGGTCGACAGCTCGGCCTCGACGCCGGTGTGCTCGCGGATCGCGCCGGTCAGCGCGTCGCTGAGCGTGCCCGGCGGCGTCAGGAAGGGTTCGCCGCCGAGCGTCCAGGCGATGTCGAAGGCCAGGCCGTGGCGCCGCAGCACGCCCTCGACCCGCTCGCGCAGCGCCTGCGGCGTCGACTCGGTGCAGAAGCGGAAGTTGAAGTCGAGCACGAGTTCGCCCGGGATCACGTTGCCCGCGCCGGCACCGGCGTGCACGTTGCTGACCTGCCAGCTCGTCGGCGGGAAGAAGGCATTGCCCTCGTCCCAGCGGATCGCGACGAGTTCGGCCAGCGCAGGTGCCAACCGGTGGATCGGGTTGTCCGCCAGGTGCGGGTAGGCGATGTGGCCCTGCACGCCGCGCACCGTCAGCCGCCCGGACAGGCTGCCGCGGCGGCCGTTCTTGACCATGTCGCCCAGGCGCTCGACCGACGTCGGTTCGCCGACGATGCAGGCGTCCAGCCGCTCGTCGCGCGCGCCGAGCCGCTCGACCATGCGCACCGTGCCGTCGACCGACGGGCCTTCCTCGTCGCTGGTGATCAGCAGCGCCACCGCGCCGGGATGGGCCGGGTGCGCGGCGGTGAATTCCTCGGCGGCGACGACGAAGGCGGCGATCGAGGTCTTCATGTCGGCGGCGCCGCGCCCGTAGAGATGGCCGTCGCGGTGCGTCGGCACGAAGGGGTCGCTGCGCCACTGGGCGAGCGGGCCGGTGGGCACGACGTCGGTGTGGCCGGCGAAGGCGATCGTCGGCCCCGGCGCGCCGCCACGCCGGATCGCCCACAGGTTGGTGACGCGGAAGTCCTCGGGCCCGGCGACCAGGGTCTCGCAGTCGAAGCCGGCCCCCTCGAGGCGCTCGACCAGCAGCGCCTGGCAGCCGGCGTCGGCCGGGGTGACCGAGGCGCGCGCGATCAGGGCCTCGGCGAGCCGCAGCGCCGCCGTCACTTGCGCGCCATCCAGGGCACCGCCGGCGACTTGTCCTCGGGCCGCACTTCCATGCTGACTTCGGTGAACACGGCGTCGTCGGACTCGCCCTTGGCGGCGCCGCCGGCGCGCGACGTCGGCGCCTCGTCGTTCTGGAGCCGCCACATCAGGTTGGTCGGCGAGTCGGCATGGGTCAGGCCCTCGTCACGGGTGATGATGCCCTCGGTGATCAGGCGTGCGATGTCCTGCTCGAAGGTCTGCGAGCCGACCGCCATCGACTTCTCGACCGCCTCCTTCACGCCGCTCAGGTCGCCCTTGTCGATCAGTTCGGCGATCAGCTTGGTGTTCTGCAGCACCTCCACCGCCGGCACGCGGCCGCCGGCGTTGGCGCGCAGCAGGCGCTGCGAGACGATCGCGCGCAGGCCCGAAGCCAGGTCCGACAGCAGCGTCGGCCGCGCCTCGGGCGGGTAGAACGACAGGATGCGGCCGAGGGCGTGGTAGCTGTTGTTGGCGTGCAGCGTGGCGAGCACCAGGTGGCCCGACAGCGCGTAGGAGATCGCCATCGTCATCGTCTCGCGATCGCGGATCTCGCCGATCAGGATGCAGTCCGGCGCCTGGCGCAGCGCGTTCTTCAACGCCGTCTGCATCGTCTGCGTGTCGCGGCCGACCTCGCGCTGGTTGACGATCGACTTCTTGTTCGTGAACAGGAACTCGATCGGATCCTCGATGGTCAGGATGTGGCCGGTGACCTGCTGGTTGCGCCACTCGAGCATCGAGGCCAGCGTGGTGCTCTTGCCGGTGCCGGTGGCGCCGACCATCAGGATCAGCCCACGCTTCTCGAGCACGAGGGTCGACAGCATCTCCGGCACGCCGAGCGTGTCCAGCGCCGGGATCACGTGCGGGATGCAGCGGAACACCGCGGCGATCGAGCCGCGCTGGCGGAACGCCGACAGCCGGAAGCTGCCGACCTGGTTGATGCCGATGCCGATGTTGAGCTCGCCGGTCTCGTCGAGCTCCTCCAGGTGCTGCGGCGTGACCAGCTCGGCCAGCAGCTGGCGCGTCTGCCCGGTGGTCAGCACCTGGTCGGACAGCTGCAGGATCTGGCCGTGGATCTTGATCAGGATCGGCGTGTTGGCCGACAGGTAGACGTCCGACGCGTTCTTCTCCGCCATCAGGCGCAGCACGCGTTCCATGTTGCCGCTCATGTCGGGTTCTCCGCGTCTGTGGAACTTGAAGGGGTGGCGTTCAGGCTCTGAGCAGCTCGTTGATGCTCGTCTTTGACCGCGTCTGCGCGTCGACGCGCTTGACGATCACCGCGCAGTACAGGCTGTACTTGCCGCCGGCCTTGGGCAGGTTGCCGCTGACGACGACCGAGCCCGAGGGCACGCGGCCGTAGCTGACCTCGTCCTTGTCGCGGTCGTAGATCGGCGTGCTCTGGCCGATGTACACGCCCATGCCGAGCACCGAGTTCTCCTCGACGATGACGCCCTCGACGACCTCGCTGCGCGCGCCGATGAAGCAGTTGTCCTCGATGATGGTCGGCCCGGCCTGGATCGGCTCGAGCACGCCGCCGATGCCGACGCCGCCCGACAGGTGCACGTTCTTGCCGATCTGTGCGCAGGAGCCGACGGTGGCCCAGGTGTCGACCATCGTGCCCTCGTCGACGTAGGCGCCGATGTTGACGTAGCTCGGCATCAGCACGACGTTCTTCGCGAGGTAGCTGCCGCGCCGCGCCACCGCCGGCGGCACCACGCGCACGCCCGACGCGCGCAGGCCGGCCTCGTCCATCTTCGAGAACTTCGTCGGCACCTTGTCGAAGAAGGCCAGGTCGCCGGCGTGCATCGGTTGGTTGTCGGCGAGCCGGAAGCTCAGCAGCACCGCCTTCTTCACCCACTGGTTGACGGTCCACTGGCCCACGCCCTGGCGCTCGGCCACGCGCAGCCGGCCGGCGTTCAGGTCGTGCAGCACCTGCTCGACGGCGGCGCGCACCTCGGGCGCCGAGACCGCGCTGATCTGCGCGCGGCTTTCCCAGGCGAGGTTGATGGTGGACTCGAGTTCTTGCGTCATCGGGATGGCCTTGTGAAGGAGACGATGCGCTCGGCGGCTTCGAGGCAGTCCTCGACGGGCGCCACCAGCGCCAGCCGGATGCGTCCGGCACCCGGGTTGATGCCCTGCGATTCGCGAGCCAGCAGACTGCCGGGCAGGACGTTGACATTGTATTGAGCGAGCAGGCCGAGGGCGAAGGCTACGTCGTCGCCGCCGGGCACGGCCGCCCACAGGTAGAAGCCGGCGTCGGGCAGCGCGACATCCATCACGGCGGCCAGCCGCGGCGTTACGGCCTCGAACTTCTCGCGGTACAAGGCGCGGTTGCCCTCGACGTGCGCCTCGTCGTTCCAGGCCGCGATGCTGGCGCGCTGGACCACCGGGCTCATCGCGCTGCCGTGGTAGGTGCGGTAGAGCAAGAAGGCCTTCATCAGCGCGGCGTCGCCGGCGACGAAGCCCGAGCGCAGGCCCGGCACGTTGGAGCGCTTGGACAGGCTGGTGAAGGCGACCAGGCGCCGGAAGTCGTGCCGGCCGAGCGCCGCCGCGGCCTGCAGGCCGCCGATCGGCGCCTCGCCCTGGAACCAGATCTCCGAGTAGCACTCGTCGCTGGCGATCACGAAGCCGTGCCGGTCGCTCAGTTCGAACAGCCGCGCCCACTCGCCCAGCGGCATCACCGCGCCGGTCGGGTTGCCGGGCGAGCAGACGTAAAGCAGCTGCGTGCGCGACCAGGTCGCCTCGTCGATCGAGGCCCAGTCGGCCGCGAAGTTGCGCGCCGGGTCGCTGTTGGCGAACGCGGTCTGCGCACCGGCGAGCAGCGCCGCGCCCTCGTAGATCTGATAGAACGGGTTGGGGCAGACCACCGTCGCTCCCGGCCGTGTCGGGTCGATCACCGCCTGCGCGAAGGCGAACAGCGCTTCGCGCGAACCGTTGACCGGCAGCAGCTGCGTCGCCGGGTCCAGGGAGACGCCATAGCGTCGCGCCACCCAGGCCGCGATGGCCTCGCGCAGTGCCGGGTCACCGGCGGTGGCGGGGTAGCTCGACAGGCCGGGCAGCGCATCGACCAGCGCCTGCTCGACCAGCGCCGGCGCCGGATGGCGAGGCTCGCCGATGCCCAGGCCGATCGGCCGCAGCGCCGGGTTGGGGACGACGCCGCGCGACAGCTCGCGCAGGCGTTCGAAGGGATAGGGATGCAGCCGGGCGAGCAGCGGATTCATCGGCCCGATTATCCGGGAGCGACGGCGGCCCCGCGGTTTGACGGGGCCACATCGCTCGACGATCATCGTCGTCGATGGAACCTGCCTCGCCCCGGCACTTCGCGCTGGCCTACCTGCTGCCGATCGGCGTCGCCGCGGCGGCGATCGCCTCGCCCTGGGCGGCGTGGGCGACGGTGCTCGGATTCCAGCTGGTGATGGCCGGGCTCGAGCGCGTGCCCGCATGGCAGTCGTCGCCGCCGGCGGCGCCGGCGGGCGCCGGCTTCCGCCGGGTGCTGCACGGTCACGTCGTGCTGCAGTCCGGGCTTCTCGCGCTCGGCGTGGCGATCGCCGCCTCCGGTGCCCACGGCGTGGCGGCGGTGGTCGCGCTGGGCATCGGCGTCGGCGGCGTCACCGGCTCGCAGGGCATCACCTTCGCGCACGAGCTCGGGCATTCGAAGTCGCGGCTGGATCGCCTGCTGGGCTGGCTGCTGATGGGCAGCGTGCTGTACGCGCACTTCATGGTCGAGCACTACCGCGGCCACCATCCGCGCGCCGCGACGCACGACGACCCGGCCAGCGCGCGCCGGGGCGAGAGCCTGTGGCGCTTCCTGCCGCGCACGCTGATCGGCAGCCTGGCCAGCGCCTGGTCGCTGGAGGCCCGGCAGCTTCGGCAGTTCCGCCGTGGCTGGTCGCGCAGCGCGCTGCTGTGGGCCACGATGGCGCAGGGCGGCGGGCTGCTGGCGCTGACGCTGTGGCTGGGTCCGCTGGCCTTGCTGTTCTGGGTGGTGCAGGCTGCCTACGCGGTGTTCCTGCTCGAAGCCATCAACTACATCGAGCACTATGGGCTGCAACGCGACACGGCGGGCGGCCGCCGCGAGCCCTTCGGCGTGATGCATGCGTGGAACGCCGACCAGCGCATCACCAACCGATTCATCATCAACCTGCAGCGGCACAGCGACCACCACATGCACGCGTGGAAGCCGTACGAGACGCTCGAGGCGCTGCCGGGCCCGCAGCTGCCCACCGGCTACGCCGGCTGCCTGTTCCTGGCCTCGGTGCCGCCGCTGTGGTTCCGGGTCATGCACCCGAGGCTGGCGGCGCTGCAGCCCGCCTGAGCGCGATCAGGTGCTGTCGCGCTCGATCAGCGGGCAGGGCAGGGCCAGACCGCCACGCGCCGGCCGGTCGTCGCGGATCTCGGCGATGACCCGGCGCGCCGCCTGGCGGCCGATCTCGTAGCGCGGCGGTGCCATCGTCGTCAATGCCGGCGTGAGTTGGCGCGCGATCGGGAAGTCGCCGAAACCCATCACCGCGATATGCCCCGGCACCGCGACGCCGGCCGCCTGCGCGGCGAGCAGCACGCCACAGGCCAGGTGGTCGTTGGCCATCGCGCAGGCGCGCGGCGGGTCGGTGCCGCCGACCAGCCGCGGCAGCAGCGCGCGGCCGGCGTCCATCGGGTCGCCGGCCGGT
>CALJUI010000031.1 GCA_937975735.1 uncultured Rubrivivax sp. | reverse complement strand
GATGTGCTGCGCCTGGCCGCCGGCCTGCGCCAGCACGGCCAGCACGTTCTTCAGCGCCTGCTCGAACTGCGGCACCAGCTCGGCCGATTCGAAGCGCTGTTCGGCGTTCCAGCCGACCTGGCCGGCGACGAAGACGATGCGCCCGGGCGCGGCGGCGATGCCGTTGGCATAGCCGCTCGGGGCGGCCCATCCGGATGGCAGCAGGACTTGCATCGGCGTTCCCTCCATCGGCCGGTCGGCCGGGACATCCGGTTGATCAGTCGGTGAACCGCGGCGGGTCGGGGTCGTGCGCCCAGTCCGCGGTCGGTGACGGCACCTTGGCCATCCAGGCCTTCACCAGTTCGACGTGTTCGGCCTCTTCGGCCTGCAGCTCGAGCGCGGCGCGGCGCACCCCCTCGTCCTGCGTGGCTTGCGCCAGCTGACCGAAGAAGGCCTCGGCGCGCTGTTCGGCCGCCAACGCGAGTTCCAGCGCGTGGCGGGGCTGCATCAGGTAATGCACCTCGTCGGACGGCACGGTCTCCGGCGGCTCGAACGCCGGCCAGCCCCAGCCACCGGGCGGCGGCGCAGGCGGCGCCGACCAGCCCATCTCGCTCATGATCTGGTCGGCGTGTTTTCGCTCGTAGCCGGCCATGGTGCGGAACATCGCGGCGATCTCGCGGTTGTTGTGCACCTCCATCGCGTCGGCGAACTCGGTGTAGCGCGCCACCGCGTCGAGTTCCATCGCCAGGGCTTGCGCCATGAAGGCTTGCAGCGAGGGAGTGTCGGCGCTCACAGGGCGAACTCCTTTTCGAGGTCGACGACGGCGCTGCGCCCCTTGGCGCGCGGTGCCACATAGGGCGGGCGGCTGCCGGCGTAGAGCACACCGAGGTTGAAGCCGTCGTCGGTCATGATGCGGCGCGCGGCGCGGGCCGGATCGTCGGTGGCTTCGACGGGCGAGGGGTGCACGTGGTTCTTCCACTGGCGCTGCTCTGGGCGGAAGGTGACGCAGGGGCTGAGCACCTCGATGAAGGAGAAGCCGGGATGGCGCATGCCCTGCGCGATGACCTCGGCGGTGCCGTTGGGGTCGCCCGAGAATGCGCGCGCGACGAAGTTCGCGCCCGAGGCGAGCGCGATCACGAGGGGGTGGAAGGAGCGCACGCCGGTGCCGCCCGGCGAGAGCTTGTTGTCCCAGTCGGGCTCGGTGGTCGGCGAGGCCTGGCCCTTGGTCATGCCGTAGACGTGGTTGTCCATCACGATGTAGGTCAGGTCGACGTTGCGCCGGCAGGCGTGGATGAAGTGGTTGCCGCCGATCGAGTAGCCGTCACCGTCGCCGCCCGTGACGAGCACCGTCATGTCGGGCCGCGCCACCTTCAGGCCGGTGCCGGCGGCCAGGGCCCGTCCGTGCACGCCGTGAAAGCCGTAGCAGGTCGTGTAGGCGGGAATGCGCGAAGAACAGCCGATGCCCGACACAACGGCCACCTCGTGCGGCGGGATCTGCAGCTGGGCCAGCGCCTTGGTGATCGCGCTGAGCACGGTGAAGTCGCCGCAGCCGGGGCACCAGATCGGCTTGTAGTCCGACTTGTAGTGGGCTGCCGCGAGGGCCACCGGCGGTGTCGCCAGGTCGTTCATGCGATGTCCTTCTCGCGTTGCTCGGCGCGTTGCCAGTCGATCAGGGTGGCGGTCAGCTCGCCCGGCCGCAACGGCAGCGGGCCCGGGCGGCGGAAGCTCGCCGGCCGCCCCGGCAGGTCGTAGACCGAGCGCAGGTAGCGCAGCAGCTGCGCGCCGTGGTTCTGTTCGATCACCAGCACCCGCCTGACCCCGGCCATCGCCCGGGCGAACCGCTCGGGCAGGGCCGGGGCGAGCAGGCGCAGCGCGATGAGCCGGATGCGCACGCCCTGCGCGGCGGCGCGTGCCACTGCCTCGCGCACGCTCCCGGTGACGGAGCCGAAGGTGATCACCGCGGCCTCGGCATCGGCGTCGCCTTCGATGTCGGCCCAGGTGTCCCCGTAGTCGTGCTGCAGCAGCTTGCGTTCGCGCTTGTCGAGCTGCAGGCGATGGTCCTTGGCCTGGCTGCTCGGAATGCCGGCCTCGGTGTGCTCCAGGCCGTCGGCGGTGTAGACGATGCCCGGCGTGCCGGGAATGGCCATCGGCGAGACGCCGCTGGGCGCGTCGCGGTAGCGCTTGTAGTCGGGCGCGTGCGCCGGGGCCGTCAGCCGCGCCGCCGAGAACCCGGGATCGACCGGTCGGTCGATGATCGCGCGCGACTGGCCCATGCTCTGGTCCGACAACACGATGGCCGCGGTCTGCAGCGCCTCGGCCAGGTGCACCGCCCATTGCGTGGTGGCGACGCAGTCGGCGATCGAGGTCGGCGCCAGCACCAGGCGCGGCGCGTCGCCGGGCAGGCCGCTGACGGCGAAGGACAGGTCGCTCTGCTCGCTCTTGGCCGGGATGCCGGTGGACGGCCCGCCGCGCATCACGTCGACGACGACGATCGGCACTTCGGCAGTGACCGCCAGGCCGAGCGCCTCGGTCATCAGCGCCAGACCGGGCCCGGCGGTCGCCGTCAGCGCGGGCACGCCGCCATAGGCGGCGCCGATGATCATGTTGACCGAGGCCAGCTCGTCCTCGGCCTGCAGCAAGGTGCCGCCGACGCGCGTCAGCGCCGGGGCCATCCACTCGAGCAGTTCGGTCGCCGGCGTGATCGGGTAGGCGGCGACGAAGCGCACGCCGCCGCGGATGGCGCCGAAGCCTGCCGCTTCGTTGCCGCTGATCATCCAGCGCCCGTCGCCGACGGTGGCCGGTGGCGTCAGGACCACGATGTCGTCCATGTCCGCGGCCTGCTCGAAGCCGGTGTGCAGGGCCCGAAGGTTGCTCTGCAGCGCCTCCGCCGACCGCTTCCACGACGCTCGCAGCGCCGCTTCCAGCGCCGCCAGCGGCAGTCCGGCCAGGCCGCCGGCCAGACCCAGCGCGAGCATGTTGCCCCAGCTGCCCGGTATCGCCTTGGCCATCTTCTTCAGCGGCAGGTCGGCCTGGCGTGCGCCGCTGCGCGCGAAGGCCTCGGGCACCGGGCCTTCGTCGCTGTCGCCGACCACCAGGCTCTCGGCGCGAAGCGGGATTTCCTCGGCGAACCGGTGCACGTTCTGCCAGTCCATCGCCAGCAGCAGGTCGAACTGGTCGTCGAGCGCGTCGACGGGGCGGTTCGCCAGACGGAGCAGGGCGGCTGCCTCGCCGCCGCGGATCTGCGGGCCGCTGGAACGCACCATCAGCCCGTACAGGCCCGCGCGCGCAGCGGCGTCGAGCAGCATCGTGCCGGCGGTCATCACGCCGCTGCCGCCACTGCCGGCCAGCGCGATCGAGACCGAATCCGGGCCGCGGACCGGCCGCGGCACCTTCGACTGGCCAACGTCGGTGGCCGGATCGGCTGTCTGTGTGGCCTGCACGTCGGACTCCTCTCGATCGGATGCGTCAAGTGAAACGGCGACGGCGGTCCGCGCTTCTGATGCACATCAAAGCCGACTCGGATTCAGGCCTCCAGAATCGGCTATACCAGCATTCTGGTACCAGAATGCAACATTCTATCTCGCCGGACCCGCAAGGCCCGGACAACCAGGAGACCAACCGTGACGATCGAGGCCCACCGCTGGTTGATGACGGCGGTCAACACGCCGCTCGAGAAGGCCGTGTTCGATGCCACGCCGGCAGCCGGGGAGGTGACGGTGGCCGTGGCAGGCTGCGGCGTCTGCCACACCGATCTGGGCTACTTCTACGACGGCGTGCGCACGAACCATGCGCTGCCGCTGGCGCTCGGGCATGAAGTCAGCGGCCGGGTCGTGGCCTGCGGCGCCGGCGCGGAGTCCTGGATGGGCAAGGCGGTCATCGTGCCGGCCGTGCTGCCCTGCGGCGACTGCGACCTCTGCCGCCGCGGCCTGGGCACGATCTGCCGCCGTCAGAAGATGCCGGGCAACGACATCCAGGGCGGCTTCGGCAGCCACATCGTCGTGCCGGGCCGCGGCCTGTGCGAGGTGGACGAGACCCGTCTCGCCCAGGCCGGTCTGACGCTGCCCGAGGTCTCGATCGTCGCCGACGCGCTGACCACGCCGTACCAGGCCGTGCGCCGCGCCGGCGTGTCGCCGGGCAGCCTGGCGGTCGTGATCGGCGCCGGCGGCGTCGGCGGCTACTGCGTGCAGGTGGCGCACGCCTTCGGCGCCACGGTGGTGGCGGTCGACGTCGACGATGCCAAGCTCGAGGCGGTGGCCGGCCATGGCGCGGCGCTGACGCTGAACAGCCGATCGATGGACGCACGGGCGATCAAGGCGGCGGTCGCGGGCTTCGCCCAGGCCAAGGGCCTGCGCGGCACCGAATGGTTCATCTTCGAATGCTCCGGCACCGCTGCCGGGCAGCTCACCGCCTACAGCCTGCTGGTGCACGGCGCCACGCTGTCGGTCGTCGGCTTCACGATGGACAAGGTCGAGGTCCGGCTGTCGAACCTGATGGCCTTCGACGCTCGCGCGCTGGGCAACTGGGGTTGCCCGCCGGAGGCCTATCCGGCCGCGCTCGACCTCGTGCTCGACGGCAAGGTGCAGATCAAGCCCTTCGTCGAGCCGCACCCGCTGGACGACATCAACGGCGTCTTCGCCGCCGTGCACGAACGCGCGATCAAGAAGCGCGCCGTGATGGTTCCCGCCTGACCGAGGAGCAAGACATGAACGCCCCCGAATTGATCGCCCCCCTGCGCGAGTTCAAGAATCACGACCTCGTCGATGACATCGCCAAGCCCGGCATCCGCTACGAGAAGCGGCCCGCCAAGCGTCCCGACGGCCGCGTCGCCGAGGGTCTGTACAACGTCTGGATCACGCTGGACAACCCGGCCCAGTACAACTCCTACACGACCGACATGGTCAAGGGCGCGATCCTCGCGTTCCGCGCCGCGACCAATGCCCGCGACGTCAACTGCGTCGTCTTCACCGGCGCCGGCTCATCGGCCTTCTGCACCGGCGGCAACACCAAGGAGTACGCCGAGTACTACGCCGGCCAGCCGCAGGAGTACCGCCAGTACATGCGGCTGTTCAACGACATGGTGTCGGCCATCCTGGCCTGCGACAAGCCGGTGATCTGCCGCGTCAACGGCATGCGCATCGGCGGCGGCCAGGAGATCGGCATGGCCTGCGACTTCTCGGTCTCCTCGGACCTGGCGCGATACGGCCAGGCCGGCCCCAAGCACGGCTCGGCACCGATCGGCGGCGCCACCGATTTCCTGCCGGTCATCGTCGGCGCCGAGCGCGCGATGGCGGCCTGCGTGCTGTGCGAGCCGTTCTCGGCGCACAAGGCGTACCAGATGGGCATCATCAGCGACCTCGTGCCGGCGCTGAAGGTCGACGGCCGGTGGGTCGCCAACCCGCTGGTCGAGACCCAGCGCATGGTCGACGAGTTCGGCCGCAACGTCTACGGCGAACCGAAGACCGGTGACGCGCTGAAGGAAGCGAAGGCCCTGATGGCGCGCGGCACGGTGGATCTGTCGCTGCTCGACGCCCGCGTCGAGGAACTGTGCGCCAAGATCCTGCTGACCTTCCCCGACTGCACGACCAAGACGCTGGAGGAGCTGCGCAAGCCCAAGCTCGAGGCCTGGAACCGCAACAAGGAGGATTCGCGCGCCTGGCTGGCATTGAACATGATGACCGAGGCGCGCGCGGGCTTCACCGCCTTCAACGAGGGATCGAAGGACGACCGCGAGGTCGACTTCGTGCTGCTGCGCCAGAAGCTCGCCGCCGGTCAGAGCTGGGTCGGGCCGCTGCACGACTCGATCCAGCCCAAGCTCAAGCGCGGGGCCTGAACGATGGCCGCACCGCTGCAGGTCGGCGTCGAACAGGGCGGGGCGCTGCTGCGCCTGCGCCTGGCCCGGCCCAAGGCCAACATCGTCGACGCCGAGATGATCGCCGCGCTGCACGGGGCGATCGCATCGCACGCCGGCGACCGGACCCTGCGCGGCGCCGTGCTCGACGCCGAGGGCCCGCACTTCAGCTTCGGTGCCAGTGTCGAGGAGCACCTGGCCGAGCGCTGCGCGGCGATGCTCGGCGCGCTGCATGGCCTGATCGTGGCGATGCTCGACTTCCCGGTGCCGATCCTGGTTGCCGTACGGGGCCAGTGCCTGGGCGGCGGGCTCGAGCTCGCACTCGCCGGAGGACCGATCTTCGCCGCCGCGGATGCCCAGTTCGGGCAGCCCGAGATGAAGCTGGGCGTGTTTGCGCCGGCCGCGTCCGTGCTGCTGCCCTACCGCGTCAACCAGACCGCGGCCGAAGACCTGCTCTTCAGCGGCCGATCGGTCGGTGCCGAGGAGGGCAGAGCGATGGGCCTGGTGCACGCGATCGCCGATGACCCGAGCGCCGCCGCGATCGCCTACTTCGAGCAACACCTGGCGGGCAAGAGCGCGGCGTCGCTGGCGCTGGCCGTCAGCGCGGCACGCGCGCCGATGCGCGCGACGGTGCGCGCGCGGCTGGCCGAGGTCGAGGCGCTCTACCTCGGCCGCCTGATGAAGACTCGCGACGCCAACGAGGGCCTTGCCGCCTTCCTGGCCAAGCGGTCCCCCAACTGGGAGCACTGCTGATGAACACGATCCCCCGGTCACCGACAGCGGCCATCGTCGAGCGCTGCCAGGCGTTGTTCGACGACCTCGACTTCAACGCCGTGAAGTCGTGGAAGGCGGCCGAGCCCGGCCGCAAGGCGATCGGCTACATGCCGGTCTACGTGCCGCGCGAGCTGATCCATGCTGCCGGCATGCTGCCGGTGGGCATCCTCGGCGGCGGCGACGCGCTCGAGGTGATCCAGGGCGACGCCTACTACCAGAGCTACATCTGCCGCATCCCGCGCTCGACCATCGAGCTCGGCCTGACCGGCCGCCTGGACTGCCTGGACGGCATGCTGTTCCCGTCGATCTGCGACGTCATCCGCAACCTGTCGGGCATGTGGCAGATCCTGTTCAAGGACAAGTACGTCAAGTACTTCGACGTGCCGCAGAACTACGTCGACTCGGTCGGCGGCACCTTCTACATCGAGGAGATGCAGACCCTGCGCGACGACCTCGGTCGCATGCGCGGGCGGCCGATCAGCGACGAGGAGCTCAACGCCTCGATCGCCGTCTACAACGACAACCGCGCCGCCGTGCGCGAGATCTATGCCTACCGTGCCGCCAAGCCCTGGCAGGCGCCGACCTCCGAGGTCTACCTGCTGCTGCGCGCCGGCATGGTGCTGCCGCCCGAGGATCACACGCAGCTGCTGCGCGAGTACCTGGCCGCGACCGATGCCGAGGAGCGACCCAAGCGCGACAACGCGCGCGTCGTCATCAACGGCGCCTTCTGCGAGCAGCCACCGCTGGCGCTGATCAAGTCGGTCGAGATGTCGGGTTGCTACATCGTCGACGACGACTTCGTACTCGTCACCCGCTGGCTGCTCGACGACGTGCCGGCCGACGCGAATCCGCTCGAGGAGCTGTCCAAGGCCTTCCTGCACCGCTCGGCGACGACGGCGGCCAAGTACGAGAACACGCGCGAGGAGAAGGGCATGTTCCTGCTCAAGCAGTTCAAGTCGGGCGGCGCCGAGGGCGTGATCTTCGCCGCGCCCTCGTTCTGCGACCCGGCCCTGCTGGAGCGACCGATGCTGCAGGACGTGCTGAAGAAACACGGCGTGCCCTACACGGCCTTCAAGTACGCGGAGAACACCGGCCAGATGGCGCCGATCCGCGAGCAGTCCGGCACCTTCGCCGATTCGATCAAGCTCTGGAGCGCCGCATGACCACGAGTCCCATCGCGATGCCCGCCCCGCGCGGCAAGCCGACGATCAAGCCGCAGGACGTCCAGAAGGAGGACGCGATGTGGCTGCAGAAGGAGCTCATCAACAAGAACTACATGGAGCTCGCCACCGCTCGCGCCAACAACCGGAAGGTGTCGGCCACCTTCGTGCCGGGCAACCTGAACGAACTGCTGATGTGCTTCGACTTCGCGCGCAGCCTGCCCGAGACGAACGCGCTGCAGAACGGCATGCGCAAGAAGTCCGGCAAGATGATCATGGACGCCGAGCGCGACGGCCAGTCCGAGGACGTCTGCACCTACGTCAAGGCCGACCTCGGCATGATGATGGGCGGCGAGATCGGTCCCACCGGCGACCCGCTGCCCCGGCCCGACGTGTTGCTGCTGTCGTACACCGGCTGCTTCACCTTCATGAAGTGGTTCGAGCTGGTGCGCCACAAGTACGGCTGCGAGACCGTGATGCTGCACGTGCCCTATCAGGCCGAGGGCCGCATCCAGCCGAACATGCGCGACTACGTCGTCAAGCAGCTCAAGGAGAGCGTGATCCCGACGCTCGAGCGCATCTCCGGCGTCAAGTTCGACATCGACCGCCTGCGCCAGTACATGCGCGAGTCGGCCAAGGCCGAGGAGGACCTGGTCAAGGTGCTGCAGTCGGCCAAGCACCGGCCGTCGCCGATCGACGGCTACTTCGGCGCCGTCTACTACATCGGGCCGATCTTCACTGCCTTCCGCGGCACGCCAGAGGCCACCGAGTACTACCGCGTGCTGCGCGAGGAGATCGATGCGCGCATCCGCGACGGCAAGGGGCCGGTGACGCCGGACGGCGACATGGGCGAGGAGAAGTACCGCCTGGTCGTCGAGGGCCCGCCGAACTGGACCAGCTTCCGCGAGTTCTGGAAGATGTTCTACGAGGAGGGTGCGGTCGTCGTCTCGTCGACCTATGCCAAGGTCGGCGGCCTGTACGACTTCGGGTTCCGCCACGACCCCGATCGACCGCTGGAGTCGCTCGCCGAGTACTGCCTGGGCTGCTACACGAACCTGAACCTGCCCTCGCGCATCGACATGATCTGCAAGTACATCGACGAGTACCAGGCCGACGGGCTGCTGATCAACTCGATCAAGAGCTGCAACAGCTTCTCGGCCGGGCAGCTGCTGATCCTGCGCGAAGTGGAGAAGCGCACCGGCAAGCCGGCGGCCTTCGTCGAGACCGATCTGGTGGACCCGCGCTACTTCTCGGCAGCCAACGTGAAGAACCGGCTCGAGAGCTACTTCCAGATGGTCAAGCAGAAGCGCACCACCGGCATCGGCGCGTCGATGCCCCGCGTCGTGCCGATCTCGGCGAACTGACAGGGGGAAGACCATGCGCTGCTTCATCGGCATCGACCTCGGCTCGACGACCACCAAGGCGGTGGTGATCGACGAGCAGCAGAACGTCCTCGGCCGCGGCATCACCAACTCGCGCTCGAACTACGACACCGCCGCGGCCATCGCCAAGCAGGAGGCGCTGGTCAACAGCCGCTTCCACCTGTTCCGCCAGGCGCTGGCCGACACCCGGGCGCTGAACGGTTCGCTCGACGGCTTCATCGGCCAGCTCGAACGCAGCTTCCGTTCCGAGCAGTACCTCGAACAGCTCGCCGACCTCGAGCAGACCTGCCAGCGCAGCCTGGAGACGGCCAGCTTCGGCGCCGATGCGCCGGCGGTTCGCGAGACCTTGACCGAGGTCTTCCGGCGACTCACCGCCGAGGCGCCGACGCTGTTCGCCCCGGGCGCCAACCGCAAGTCCGACTTCTTCCGCGACATCGCGGGCAGCCAGTACCTGGCCACCGGCGAGACCGTCGCGAAGGAGAACGGCACCCGCTACGACTACCTGCTCAACGTCTTCGACCGCTCGATCATCGAGGTCGAGAACCGCGTCTATGCCGACTCGATCCGGCGCCATCTGCTGGCCGCGCTCGAGCACAGCTTCACGGCGCTGCCCGAGACGGCGGCGCGCCGGGCCCAGGTCGAGGCGCCGATCAAGGGCATCCTGGACACCGAGCTGGAGGAGAGCTACGTCGTGGGCACCGGCTACGGCCGCGCCCGGCTGCCGTTCTCGAAGGAGCATGTGCGCTCGGAGATCCTGTGCCACGGCCTGGGCGCGCACGTGATGTACCCGGGCACCGCCACCGTGCTCGACATCGGCGGCCAGGACACGAAGGCGATCCAGGTCGATCCGGCCGGCATCGTCGAGAGCTTCCAGATGAACGACCGCTGCGCCGCGGGCTGCGGACGCTACCTGGGCTACATCGCCGACGAGATGAACATGGGCCTGCACGAGCTCGGCCCGATGGCGATGAAATCGACCAAGAACATCCGCATCAACTCCACCTGCACGGTGTTCGCCGGCGCCGAGCTGCGTGACCGGCTGGCGCTGGGCGACAAGCGCGAGGACATCATGGCCGGCCTGCACCGCGCCATCATCCTGCGCGCGATGTCGATCCTGGCGCGCTCGGGCGGCATCCGCGACCAGTTCACCTTCACCGGCGGCGTGGCCAAGAACGAGGCGGCGGTGAAGGCGCTGCGCGAGTTGGTCGACGAGAACTACGGCCAACTGACGCTCAACATCGACCCCGACTCGATCTACACAGGCGCGCTCGGCGGTGCGACGTTCGCCTGGCGGGCAGTGGTCGAAGAGGGCAAGCAGATCGAAGCGAGGACGGCATGAGCACCCACACGATCGGGATCGACATCGGTTCGGGCGCCGTCAAGAGCGTGTTGTTCCGCATCGGCGAGGACGGCCAGCCGCAGTGGCTCGCCAAGCGCTGCGAGCGCATCCGCCGGCGCGACCCGATGACGCTGGCCGAGGAAGGCCGCGACGGCGTGCTCGAGGATGCCGGGCTGGCGATGGACGACATCGACTACCTGGCGACCACTGGCGAGGGCGAGAACGTCGCCTTCGCCACCGGGCACTTCTATTCGATGACGACCCATGCGCGCGGCGGCGTCTTCCTGAATCCGCAGGCCAACGCCGTGGTCGACATCGGGGCGCTCAACGGCCGCGCGATCTACGTCGACGAGCGCGGCAAGGTGCTGTCGTACAAGATGACGAGCCAGTGCGCCTCGGGCTCGGGGCAGTTCCTGGAGAACATCGCACGCTACCTCGGCGTGGCGGTGGAGGAGATCGGCCCGCTGTCGCAGACCTCGACCAACCCGGAGAAGTGCAGCTCGATCTGCGCCGTGCTGGCCGAGACCGACGTGATCAACATGGTCTCGCGCGGCATCCCCACGCCCGACGTGCTCAAGGGCATCCACCTGTCGATGGCCTCGCGCATCGTCAAGCTGCTCAAGGTCACCGGCATCAAGCAGGGCACGGCGCTGATCACCGGCGGTCTGGCGCTGGACAGCGGCCTGCTGGCGGCGATCCAGGAGGAGATGGTCAACGAGAAGGTCAGCGTGAACGCCGTCAACCACCCCGACTCGATCTATGCCGGCGCGATCGGCGCGGCGCTGTGGGGCGCCTTCCGGCACGCCAAGCTCAAGGAGCTCGAGGCGGCCGCCGCCTGAACCCGCAAGGAGGAACATCGACCATGGCCCTGCTCATCGACGAGAACTGCACCGCCTGCGACGCCTGCAAGCCGGTGTGCCCGAACGACGCCATCAGCGTCGGCGACCCGATCTACGTCATCGACCCGTTCCGCTGCACCGAGTGCGTCGGCGCCGAGGACGAACCGCAGTGCCGGCTCGTTTGCCCGGCCGACTGCATCCCGGTCAACCCGGAGTTCCAGGAAACGCCGGAGGAACTGATGGCCAAATACGAGTCGCTCCACGGTTGAGCGGGCCGACTTCAGCGCGGGACGTAGAACGTCGACTTCTCCTGCCTGGACTGGTGCTCGCCCTCGGGTCCGGTGTCGACTTGCAGGACGATGGGCATGGCCTGACCACGGTGGGCCCGCGCCGCCTCGTGTGGCAGCGTCGGTTGCACCGGCCAGTTGCGGTCGCCACCGGCCTTGACCTCCAGCGCCGTCGGCGTGCCGATGCGCAGCCCGGACAGGCCGGCGACGCTCAGACGGTAGGTGCGGTTCTGCTCGGTGATGTCGGTGGTGTGCAGCGTGTAGACGTTCTCGATCTCGCCGTCGCCGACGATGCGGGCCAGGGCAGCGCGGTCCTTGATGGCGTCGACCGAGAAGCCGGCGCGTAAGGACAGGCTGAGCTCGAAGGCCGCGCTGACCGCGAGCAAGGCCAGGCCGCACAGCGCCACGCGCGGGCGCATCACGCGACGCGGCATCTGCGAACGCGACAGGCCGTCGGCGACGCCGTTCTCCGTCGGACGAATGATTCGAGCCGCGGCAGGCGCTCAGGGTTCGACCAACTCCTGGCCCAGGATCGACGCCAGATCCTGCCGCTCGCCAAGCAGCCTCACCACGTCCAGATGGTCCTGGCGCTCGAAGTAGCACGACAGCAGCGGGAACGTGGCCACGCACCACGTACGCAGCTCCGGAATGTCCAGGACCTGACCCAGCCTGGGCGACCCGATGCGTCGGTCGCCTTGACCACGCGCACCGCCACCCGCGACCCCGCCTCCTTGCGGTCGTAACGAACCTCGGACTGCGGGTCCCGCAGGGCCTGCGGCCGGAGGAGGGCGGCTTCAATCGGCCTGGCCGCGGGTGATGGCCAACAGGGCCTTCGCGTCGGCCGACGAGCGGCGGCGCGCCGGACCCGAGGTCAGTCCCTCCTCGATGAGATCACGCAGCCGCTTCCTGGCCTGCACCTCTTGGTCGCGTCGCACGAGGTCACGGATGTACTCACTGGTGATGCCATAGTGCGCCGCCCTGACGCGTGCATCGATGTACTCGCGCATCGACTCCGGCAGCGCAAAGCTCATCGTGTGTCGGCTCATGCCGGTGTTCTGAGGGATGTGACAACGGTTGTCAACATCACACCTCGATGGCCTCGATGACCGCCCACACCGCGACCCATCACAAGACCAGACCGGCCAGCGACGATCGGGCATGCTCGCGCAGCAGGTGCCCGTAGTTCTTCTCGATCATCATCAGGCTGGTGTCGGCCAGCTGCGCCACCGTCATCGTGTCCAGCCGATGCAAGGCGATCAGGCCGGTGATCGCCGAGTGTCGAAGCGCGTAGGCCACCGTGCCGTCGGGCAGGTTGGCCTCGCGGGCTGCCTGCTTCAAGGGCTTCTTCCAGGCATCCTTGTTCCAGGCTTCGCCATTGGCGTGCGGCAGAAGCGGCTCGTCGGGCTGCCGGCCTTCGCACTTGACCGCGAAGAAGTCGGTCGTCGCCTTGGGCACACCGATGCAGCGGTCACCGCCGGCCCTGCGCTTGCCGATCGCGAAGGTCGCCAGGCGGGCATCGAAGTCGCGGACCCGCAGCGCCGCCATCGCCCCTGGCCGCAACGGCAGCTGCGCCAGCGCATGCAGGAAGTCAGCAAGATCCGCCGGCACATGGGCGATCGCGGCGCGCCTCTGATCGGCCTCCAGATAGATGCCGCGCCGTCCATCGGCATCCTTGACCGGTCGCAGCTTGGTCCGCCAGGCATGGTCCGAGGTGGCGTGACCGTTCTCGAACGTCAGGTTCAATGCGGCGCGCAGCGCGATCATGTCACGGTTCAGAGCGCTCGCGGATCGCTGCAGCGGCGCTTCTTCCGAGGAGGCTGAAGCAGCCCGGCGCGGCGCGGCTTTGGCCACGCGTCGCCGCCAATCATCGATCGCCTTGGGCGTGAGTCTCAGCAGCGCGGTGTGCGCCAGCCTGGAATCCGAACAGACCCAGCGCCTGAATCGGCCGCGCGCGTCGGCCGCCGCCTCGTCACGGCCGGCATCGCGCAGGTGGCCGACGTATTCGATGCACACATCCATCACCGTGCGCGGCTTGGCGCTGCCTCCCGCGCCGCGATGAGCGAACCACTACTCGGCCAGCATCTTCGCGGCATCGAAACGGTCGGCCCCTGCGGCGTCATCGAGATGGCCGAGGCTTTGGACCACCTGCTTGCCGATCCCGTCGTCGCGATGACGGGCCAGCCAGACACCGGCCGCGCCGGGCGACGTCTTGCGCAGTCCCAGGTGGCATCGGCGGCGGATGCGCTGCCAGTAGGGTGCGTGAGGGGGCCTTGAGCGCCTGCTGGGCCTTGACGGTGTCGATGCGGGTCGCCACCGAAGTGTCAAGAAAGTGTCCCAAACATGGCGGGACATTGTGGGTCAAGGCGGGGCAGTTGTCATAGGTACGGATCATCCCGCAACGTCCCCCGATGTCCCGTCGTCAGTCCTTCACGCGGCAGGGGTCGCGGGTTCGAACCCTGCACCGCCCACCAGCACAGCACCGATCGGCGCCACATTCGGGTGGCGTTGTCGCTTCCGGCGCCCCGACTCTCCGCGTTAGTCCGGAGGCCGGTCGCCGGCCGCCGGCGTAAGGTGCAGCGGTGGCGGCGCCCGCCGGAATGCCGGGCCCACGCCGCAGCATCGGGGAAGGCGCCGCGCTGCCGTCGCGTGACGCGCCTTCGTGGTCGACATCTGTGACGGGCCTGGGCGCCCGCGGGAGGGCGCGATGGCATCCGTTCGGATCTGGGGCAGTGTGGCGATCGGCACGGCGATCCTGCTGGGCGGTTGCGGGGGCGGCGATGCGCCCCTCACCGAGCAGGCGGCCGCACGGGGTGGCGCCAGCGCCGGCAACCCGGGGCTCGAAGGTCCGGCAATGACCGTGCGCCTGCGCGTGCTCTCCAGCGCGCCCGAATGGGTATCGGGCGGGGATGCCAGAATCCATGTCACCGCCGCGCCAGGCCAACGCGACAAGCTCGAGCTCTGGCTCAACGGGGCCAAGCTGAGCACCGCGCTCGCCGAGGTGAGCGACGGTCTGGAGGGCGTGATCAGCGGGTTGCGCCTGGGTGACAACCTGCTCGAGGTCAAGCACCGCAATGCCAACGTGCGCGACGCGATCACGCTGACCAACCATCCGATCACCGGCCCGATGTTCAGCGGTCCGCAGCAGACGCCCTTCGTCTGCACGACGATCCAGGGCGCGGTCGGCCGCCAGCCGCTGGTCGACAGCGCGACGGCGCCGGGCTACCGCGTCACCAACGCGGCCGGCGAGCTGATCGGCTACAGCCGCAACTGCTCGATCGACACCTTCGTCGGCTACTTCTACCGCAGCACCGCCGGCACGCTGAAGGCGATGCCGGCCGACGGCAGCCGGCCCGCCGACATGGGGATGGTCACGCTGGCTGACGGACGCACGGTGGACTTCGTGATCCGGCGCGAGATCGGCTCGATCAACCGCTTCCTGTACAGCATCGCGATGCTGGCGCCGCGCGGCGAGAGCGCCGAGGTGCCCGACACCAGCCTGTGGAACCGCAAGCTGCTGTACTGGTTCCAGGGCGGCGTGGCGGTCGGCCACAGCCAGGGCACGGTGCACGGCGGGTCGATGAACCTCGACATCCTCGGCCAGGGCTATGCCATCGTGCACAGCAGCGGCAACAACACCGGCACGCACTACAACATGCAGCTCGCCGGCGAGACCGCGATGATGACCAAGGAGCGCTTCATCGAGCGCTACGGTGTGCCGCTGTACACGGTCGGCCTCGGCGGCTCGGGCGGCGCGATCCAGCAGTACCTGATCGCGCAGAACCAGCCCGGCGTGCTCGACGGCCTGCTGCCGGTGCAGAGCTACCCGGACATGGTCACGCAGACGATCCACGTCGGCGACTGCGAGCTGCTCGAGCACTACATGGACGCCACCGACCGCGCCAACCCGAGGTGGCGCGTGACGAAGAACCGCTCGCTGCTCGTCGGCTTCAACGCCGAGGAGGGCTTCGCGCGCGTCAACGATCCGCTGGCGGCGCTGAAGACCGCGCTCGGCTACAGCACCGCGCCGGGCACGACCGAGTGCGTGCCGGCCTGGCGCGGCCTGACGCCGCTGGCGATGAACCCGCTCTACGGGCAGGCGCCGAACCAGAGCTTCTGGGATCCGATGGCCGACATCCTGTCGATCCGCTGGACGCACTACGACGACCTGCGCAACGTCTACGGCGTCGACGCCACCGGTGCGGCGCGGCCCACCTGGGACAACGTCGGCGTCCAGTACGGCCTGGCCTCGCTGAAGGCGATGAAGATCACGCCGGCCGAGTTCCTCGACGTCAACCGCGGCATCGGCGGCTGGAAGCACCCGAGCCAGATGGTGCAGGAGACCTTCCCGTTCTTCGGCACCGGCGCGGCCGAGGTCAACAAGGCGCTGACGATCCCGGGCTACTTCGACCCGTGGAGCCGCAAGAACATGAACCTGAGCCCGGGGCCCGGCGAACCCGCACCGCGGACCCGCGGCGACCCGATCGCGATGCGCGCGGCCTACACCAGCGGACATGTGTTCAGTGGCCGGCTCGACGTGCCCGCCATCGACCACCGCCAGTACATGGAGCGCGAGCTCGACATGCACAACTCGCACCAGAGCTTCGCGGTGCGCCAGCGCGTGCAGCAGGCGATGGGTCACAGCGACCACCTGGTGATCTGGTTCACCGACACGATCCCGCTGACCCCGAAGGTCAGCCAGACGATGGAGGCGCTGGCGGTGATGGACCAGTGGCTGATGAACATCCGCGCCAATCCGCGCGCCGGCATCGCCGGCAACAAGCCGCCGATGGCGGTGGACGCCTGCTTCGACCGCAACGGCCAGCTGATGCAGGCCGGTGGCGGCGCCTGGGACGGCATCCTCGACGCGCGGCCGGCCGGCACCTGCACGATGGCCTTCCCGCTGTACGGCACGTCGCGCATCGTCGCCGGGGCGCCGATCGAGGGCGGCATCTACGACTGCGCGCGCAAGTCGGTCGACACCGCGGTGGCCGACGGCACCTACGCGCCTTGGACGCCGAGCGCCGCGGATGTCGCCGAGCTCAAGCGCATCTTCCCCGACGGCGTGTGCGACTACAGCCGACCCGACCGGGCGCGGCCTTGAGCGTGCATGGCTGAGCCGCTGCAGGTCGGCCTGATCGGCCTCGGCGTGATGGGCCAGCGCATGCTGGACCGGCTGGCCGCGCACCCGCGACTGCGGGCAGCGCTGATCTGGGACGCCGATCCGCAGGCCGTCGCGCGCACGCTGCAGCGCTTCCCGGCGCTGCGCGCCGCGCGCGATGCAAGCGAACTGATCGGCAGCTCCGGCCTGCACAGCCTGTACATCGCCACGCCGCCGGCGGCGCATCTGAGCCTGTCCGAAGCCGCGTTCGACGCCGGCCTGACCGTGCTGTGCGAGAAGCCGCTGACGGTGGATTTCGACGCCGCGCGGCGAACGATCGCGCGCATCGACCGTGAAGGCCAGCGCGCCGCGGTCAATTTCTCGCTCGCCTCGTCGTCGGGCCTGGCGGCGCTGCAGCGCTGCTTCGGCGCCGACTCGGACCGGCCGCTCGGCGACCTGCGCGCGGTCGAGATCGAGCTGGCCTTCGCCGCCTGGCCGCGACCCTGGCAGGCCGGCGCCGGGGCGTGGTTGGCGCAGCGGGAGGAGGGCGGCTTCACGCGCGAGGTGCTGTCGCACTTCGTTTTCGTGCTGCAGCGCGTGCTGGGTCCGGCGACGGTGGTCACCGCGGAGCCCGTGTACCCGGACGACGACCTCGGCGCCGAGACGGCGCTGACGGCCCGCCTTCACGCTGGCGGCGTGCCGGTGTCGGTGAACGCCCGCGTCGCCGCCGACGTGCCGGTGCCCGACTTCAACCGGATGACCTGGCGCGCCGTCGATGGCGAGGTTCAACTGCGCGACTGGTTCGGCGTCGCGCAGCAACGCCGTGGCGAAGCCTGGCAGCCGCTGGGCGAGGCCGCCGACCTGCGCGCCGCCGGCCAGGCGAGCCAGCTCGACCAGTGGGTGGCGCTGATCGAGGGCCTGGCGCACGGCCTGCCCGGCTTCGCCGAGGCGCTCGCGGTGCAGGAGACGATCGAGGCCCTGCTGCGCGGCTGAAGGCCGCTGATCGCGCTCAGGCGCGGCCGTAGACCGGCACGATCGCGCCGCTGGTCACGGTGTTCGCCGGCGAGGCCAGGAACACGATGCTCTGGGCGATCTGCGCCGGCGTCGGCCAGGTGGCATGGTCGGCATCGGGCATGGCCTGGCGATTGGCCGGCGTGTCGATGACCGACGGCGCCACCGCGTTGACGAGGATGCCCTTCGGCGCGAGCTCGGCCGCCAGCGCTTCGGTCATCGCTGCCACCGCGGCCTTGGAGGCGACGTAGGCCACCTTGCCCGCGCCGCTGCGGGGCTCGAGCGCGGCCCGTGCGCCGACGTTGACGATGCGTCCGCCCCGGTCGCCGAAGGCGCGCGCGGCAGCGCGGCAGCACAGCAGCGCGCTGACCAGGTTGGTGTCGAGCATGCGCTGCAGTTCGGCGCGGCCGGTGTCGGCCAGCGGCGCCATGTCGAAGCCGCCGGCAAGGTGGATCGATGCCCACAGCCCGTCCGCGCCGCGGTACAGCCGGTCGACGTCGGCCTCGGCGGTCAGGTCGACGTCGGGCACCAGGGTCAGGTGCGCGGTGTCGTCCCAGCCCGGCGGCGCCGCCCGGCCGCGCAGCGGCACATGACATTCGGCGCCGGCGGCCAGCAAGGCCTGAACGACCTCGCGGCCGAGGGCGCCGGCGCCGCCGGTCACGATCACGCAGCGCCGGTCGAAGTCCATCGCCGCAGGCTCAGGCCTTCGGCGCGCTCTTGCGGGCCGGGGACTTGCGCGCGGCCGTCTTGCGCGCGGACTTCTTGGCGGCCGCCTTCTTCGCAGGGGCTTTCTTTGCCGCGGCCTTCTTCGCCGAGGCCTTGGCCTTCTTCGCCGGTGCCTTGGCCTTCTTCGCTGCGGCCTTGGCCTTCTTCGTCGCGGCCTGCTTGACGGCGCGCGCCTCCTGCTCCATCGCCTTCGCGACGGCCTTGGTCTTGCGCTGGGTCGTCGCCTGCAGCGCGGCGAGCTTCTTCTGGGCGGACTTCTTCGTCGCCTCGAGCTTCTTCTCCGCCTGCATCACCGACTTCTCGGCGGACGCGGTGGCCTTCTTCAGGCGCGCCTCGGCCTTGGTCAGCTGGGCTTGCGCCTTCTTCAGCAGGCTGTTGAACGCGCGCTTGGCTTCGTTGCGCTTCTTCGTCACCGCCTTCTTCGCCTTGCTGATGTCGGCGGCGGCGACGTTCGAGACCTGGTCGAGCTTCTTGCTGACGGCTTCGCCGACGTCGTGCGCCGCGGCGACGAGATGGTCGGCGGCCTGGGCGAGTTCGGACTTCTTGGCTTTGCGGGTGGCCATGGGTGATGACTCCTTCGGTTGATGAATGCAACGTGTTCCGATGAACCACCTCGACTGTATTTCACGCGGCGCACGATGCTCCGCACGAGGCGCGCGAATCGAGACCGATCGTTCGCGACTGCGGCATCGACGCAACAGCGCCGACCTGCGCGCGATGCGGTGTCAGGCCGTCGCGCGCTGCAGGCTGCCTTCGAGCCAGGGCAGCAGCACGTCGAAGGTCTGCGACAGCGCCTGCGACATCGCGCGCGTCGCGGCGCCGGCGTCGGCGGTGCTGGTGGTGACGTCGCTGGCGAACTGCTGGCGCGCGAGTCGTCGCCTCTGGCGGCGGTCGAAGAGTTCGACGGTCAGCGCGACGCGGCCGTGTCCCGGCGGGTCGGCGACGTCGTGGTGCAGCGTGTCGATGGCCGTCGTCAGCAGCCAGTCCGCGCGCAGCGGCTCGCCGAGCAGTCCCACCGCGGCGGCGAGTCCTCGGGCCTCGAGCCGGCGCTGAAGCAGTCTCGGGATCTGCCGCACAGGCCGCTCGGTCCAGGACGAGAACTGATAGAAGGCGAACTGGTTGGGCTGGCGCGAATAGGCGATCGACACCGTGTCGGCGAGCGCGTCCGACGGCAGCGGCTGGATCAGCAGCGCCGGCACCAGCGGCGCGGCGCGCGCCGTCGTCGCGGCCGCGCCGGGATCGGTGAGCAGGTGGTGGGCATGGATCGGGAGGTCGGCGCCGGTGCCGATCGAGACACAGCCGCCCAGGCCCAGCGGCGGCAGGCCGGCCAGCAGCCATTGGCGCCGGTTCACGGCAGCCGCTCCCCGGGGCCGAGCTGCTTCTCGCCGGGCCCCATCAGCGCGGTGCGCGGCTCGCGCAGCCGGTCCAGCACGCGCGTGGCGGCCTCGATGCTCAGCCGCAGTTCGCCGAGCGCGGCGCCGAGCTGGTCGTCGACGCTGGTCGCCGTGTCCTCCAGCTGCCGCGCCGAAGCCACCGCCTGGCGATGGATCGCGTCGGACGAGGCGGCCACCGAC
>CALJUI010000030.1 GCA_937975735.1 uncultured Rubrivivax sp. | reverse complement strand
CGGTTAGCGAGGCCTCGTTCGCCTCGATCGCCGCCGGCACGCCCTGCGCGACGACCTCGCCGCCGTGCACGCCGGCGCCCGGGCCCATGTCGATCACGTGGTCGGCGGCGCGGATCATGTCCTCGTCGTGCTCGACCACGAGCACCGAGTTGCCGAGATCGCGCAGGTGCTTGAGCGTGCCGATCAGGCGCTGGTTGTCGCGCTGGTGCAGCCCGATGCTCGGCTCGTCGAGCACGTACATCACGCCGGTCAGGCCGCTGCCGATCTGCGACGCGAGGCGGATGCGCTGCGCCTCGCCGCCGGACAAGGTGTCGGCGCCGCGGTCCAGGCTGAGGTAGCTCAGCCCGACGTCGTTGAGGAAGCGCAGCCGCGCGCGGATCTCGCGCACCACCTTGTCGGCGATCTCGGCCTTCGCGCCCTCGAGCTGCAGGCCGGCGAAGTAGTCGTGCGCGCGCTCGAGCGTCCAGTGCTCGGTCTCGAAGATCGGCGGACCGGGCTCGGCGGCGCCGGCGGCGCACAGGAAGACGTGGCGCGCCTCGCGGCGCAGCCGGCTGCCCTCGCAGGCCGGACAGGGCCTGACCGCCTGGAAGCGCGACAGTTCCTCGCGCACCGCCGCCGAGTCGGTCTCGCGCCAGCGCCGCTCGTAGTTCGGCACGATGCCCTCGAAGGGGTGCGATCGCTTCACGCTGCGCGACCGGCCGCGGCCGGCGCTGGCGGTGTAGGTGAACTCGATGGGCTCGTCGCCCGAGCCGTGCAGCAGCACCTGGCGGGCCGCCGCCGGCAGGTCCTGGAACGGCGTGTCGATGTCGAAGCCGACGTGCGCGGCCACGCTCTCGAGCATCGAGAAGGTGTAGGCGTTGCGCCGGTCCCAGCCCTTGACCGCGCCGGCGGCCATGCTCAGCTCGGGGAAGGCGACGATGCGCTCGGGGTCGAAGGCGTTGACCTGGCCCAGGCCGTCGCAGGCGGCGCAGGCACCGACCGGCGAGTTGAACGAGAACAGCCGCGGCTCCAGCTCGGGCAGCGAGTAGCTGCAGACCGGGCAGCCGAAGCGGCTGGAGAAGCCGTGCTCGGTGCCGTCGTCCATCTGCAGAGCGATCGCGCGGCCGTCGGCGATGCGCAGCGCGGCCTCGAAGCTCTCGGCCAGGCGCTGCTGCATGTCCGGACGAACGCGCAGGCGGTCGATGACGACGTCGATGTCGTGCGTCTCGGTCTTCTTCAGCGGTGGCAGCGCCTCGGCCTCGACCACCTCGCCCGGTGCGCCGCCGCTGCCGATCCGGAAGCGCACGTAGCCGCGCGCCTGCATGTCGGCGAACAGCTCGCCGAACTCGCCCTTGCGGTCGCGCACCACCGGCGCGAGGATCATCAGCCGCGTGTCCTCGGGCAGCGCGAGCGCGGCGTCGACCATCTGGCTGACGCTTTGCGAGGCCAGCGGCAGCCGGTGGTCGGGGCAGTAGGGCGTGCCGGCGCGGGCGTACAGCAGTCGCAGGTAGTCGTGGATCTCGGTGACCGTGCCGACCGTCGAGCGCGGGTTGTGCGAGGTCGCCTTCTGCTCGATGCTGATCGCCGGCGACAGGCCCTCGATGAAGTCGACGTCGGGCTTGTCCATCAGCTGCAGGAACTGCCGCGCGTAGGCCGACAGGCTCTCGACGTAGCGCCGCTGGCCCTCGGCGTACAGCGTGTCGAAGGCCAGGCTGGACTTGCCCGAGCCCGACAGCCCGGTGATCACCACCAGCGCATGCTTCGGGATGTCGAGGTCGACGTTCTTCAGATTGTGGGTGCGGGCACCGCGCACGCGGATCGTCGGGGTCTCGGACGAAGGCTTGGGCGCGGGCATCGGGTCGGAGGGACGAGGGCGGGTCAACCGGCCATCATATCGGCGCCGCTCGTTGCGCCGGCGCCTGCCCGGGCGGAGCGCGGCGCGCCCGCGCGGCTCAGCCCCGCAGCACGCGCAGGATCTCGCGGCCGTAGGCCTCGAGCTTCTTCGCGCCGACGCCGCTGATGCCGGCCAGCGCGTCCAGCGTTTCCGGCGCGGAACCCGCCATCTCGGCCAATGTGGCGTCGTGGAATACCACGTAGGCCGGCACGTTGTGCTCGCGCGCGACCTCGGCGCGCCAGGCCTTCAGCGCGTCGAAGCGCGCCAGCCCGTCGGCGTTCAGCGGCACCGGCGGCCCGCGCTCGCGGCCACGGCGCGACGGGCGCGCGGCGCGGGTCTTCGCGGCCGGCACGCGCAGCTGCAGCGTGACCTCGCCCTTGAGCACCTCGCGCGCCGACTCGGTCAGCACGAGGGTGTTGTACTCGCCCTCGGTCGCCAGGTGGCCGAGCGCGATCAGCTGGCGAAGCACGCCGCGCCAGCGATCCTCCGGCACGTCGGCGCCGATGCCGAAGGTCGACAGCGCCTCGTGGCCGTGCTGGCGGACCTTGTCGGTGACCTTGCCGCGCAGCACGTCGATCAGGTGGCCGGCGCCGAACGACAGTCCGCCGTGCTGGTGGAAGCGGTAGATGCACGACAGCGCCTTGCGCGCCGCGTCGGTGGCGTCCCAGGTGGCCGGCGGTGTCAGGCAGTTGTCGCAGTTCCCGCACGGTTCGCTCCGCTCGCCGAAGTAGCCGAGCAGCCTCACGCGGCGGCAGTCGTGCGCCTCGCACAGCGCGAGCAGCGCGTCGAGCTTGCCGCGCTGCCGGCGCTTGAACTCCTCGCCGGCGTCGCTGTCGTCGATCATCCGGCGCTGGTTCACCACGTCGGCCAGGCCGTAGGCCAGCCAGGCGTCGGCCGGCGCGCCGTCGCGGCCGGCGCGGCCGGTCTCCTGGTAGTAGCCCTCGATGTTCTTCGGCAGGTCCAGGTGGGCGACGAAGCGCACGTCGGGCTTGTCGATGCCCATGCCGAAGGCGATCGTCGCGACCATCACGATGCCGTCCTCGCGAAGGAAGCGGTCCTGGTGACGGCGGCGCATCGATGCGTCGAGCCCGGCGTGGTAGGGCAGCGCACCGACGCCCTCGGCCTCGAGCCAGCTCGCGGTCTCCTCGACCTTCCTGCGGCTCTGGCAGTAGACGATGCCCGCGTCGCCGTCGTGCTCGTCACGCAGGAAGCGCAGCAGCTGGGCCTTCGGGTTGTCCTTCTCGACGATCGTGTAGCGGATGTTGGGGCGGTCGAAGCTGCTGACGAACTGGCGCGCGGCGCCGAGTTCGAGACGCTCGACGATGTCGCGCCGGGTGTGGTCGTCGGCGGTCGCCGTCAACGCGATGCGCGGCACGGCGGGGTAGCGCTCGTGCAGCGCGCTCAGGCCGAGGTAGTCCTCGCGGAAATCGTGTCCCCACTGGCTGACGCAATGCGCCTCGTCGATCGCGAACAGGCTGAGCAGCCCGCGCTCGGCGAGCGAATCGAGCATCGCCAGGAAGCGCGGCGTCAGCAGCCGCTCGGGCGCGGCATAGAGCAGCACGAGTTCGCCGGACAGCATCGCGCGCTCGACCCGCCGGGCCTCGTCGCCTTCGCGGCTCGAGTTCAGGAAGGCGGCGCGCACGCCGAGTTCGTCGAGCGCACCGACCTGGTCGTGCATCAGCGCGATCAGCGGGCTCACGACCACGGTGACGCCGCGGCCGGCGCGATGGCGCACGATCGCCGGCACCTGGTAGCACAGGCTCTTGCCGCCGCCGGTGGGCATCAGCACCAGCGCGTCGCCGCCGCCGGTGACGTGCTCGACGATGGCCTGCTGCGGCCCGCGGAAGGCGGGGTAGCCGAAGACCTGCTGCAGGACCGGCAGGGGGGCGGTGGCGGGCGCGGCGGCGGGGAGGGTGGTCGAAGCAGGCATCGGTGGTCGCCGATGGTAGCCGCCCCCTCCATCGGGGGGCGCCCCTCGGCGCGATGGCACGCCGCGGGGCCGGCGCGATAATGGCCGCCATCCCCCCTTCAGCGACGGAGCACCCCATGGCGTCGGTCAACAAAGTCATCCTCATCGGCAACCTCGGACGCGACCCGGAAGTGCGCTACATGCCCAGCGGCTCGGCGGTCTGCAACATCGCGCTGGCGACCTCGCGCAACTGGAAGAACAAGGACACCGGCGAGCGCCAGGAGGAGACCGAGTGGCACCGCGTCGTGTTCTTCGACCGGCTGGCCGAGATCGCCGGCGAGTACCTGAAGAAGGGCCGTCCGGTCTACGTCGAGGGCCACCTGAAGACCCGCAAGTGGACCGATAAGGACGGCGTCGACAAGTACAGCACCGAGATCGTCGCCGAGCAGATGCAGCTGCTCGGCGGCCGCGAAGGCATGGGCGGCGGCGACGAGGCCGGTCAGGAGCGGCCGCAGCGCAGCGCGCCGCAGCGCAGCGCACCGGCGTCCAAGCCGGCGTCGAAGTCCTCCACCGGCTTCGACGACATGGACGACGACATCCCCTTCTGAGGCGCGCCCGCCCCGGCACGGGCGCCTCGCCCGTGACCGGGTCTTGATACCCTGGTAGGTATATGATAGGATACCCATCATGGTATCCAACTCGTGGTTTTCCGCTGTCCGCCGGCTGTGGCCGGCATGGGCATTCGCCGCCGGCACGGCACTCGCCGGCACGCCGGTGCCGACCGCGGTGATCGACACCGCCGGCGCACGCGGCGGCTTCGAGCTCGACGGCAGCCTGCAGGCCGTACGCCAGAGCACGGTGGCGGCGCAGGTCGGCGGCAGCGTGACGCAGCTGGCGGTGCGCGCCGGCGACCGCGTCAGGGCCGGCCAGCTGCTGGCCCGCATCGACGAACGCGACGCTCAGGCCGCGCTGCGCAGCGCCGACGCCGGCGTCAGTCAGGCCGACGCCCAGCTGGCGCTGGCCCGCACCAGCGCCGAGCGCGCGCGTC
>CALJUI010000029.1 GCA_937975735.1 uncultured Rubrivivax sp. | reverse complement strand
GCGCTCGGGCAAGGAGCTGCGGCCGAACACGGTGGTGAGCTTCCTGTCGCAGCGGCGCGAACTGCTCGACGAGGCCTATGCCGGCGACATCATCGGCATCCCCAACCACGGCGTGCTGCAGCTCGGCGACACATTGACCGAGGGCGAGACGCTGCAGTTCACCGGCCTGCCGTTCTTCGCGCCGGAGATGTTCCGCTCGGTCGAGGTCGCCGACCCGCTGCGCACCAAGCAGCTCAACGCGGGCCTGCGCCAGCTCGGCGAGGAAGGCGCGATCCAGGTCTTCCGCCCGGTCGGCGGCACCGTGCTGCTGCTCGGCGCGGTCGGCCAGCTGCAGTTCGAGGTCGTCGCCCACCGGCTCGAGCACGAGTACGGCTGCAAGGCGCGCATCACGCCGAGCCGCTACCAGGTCGCGCGCTGGGTGACCTGCGACGATCCGAAGGAGCTGCAGCGCTTCATCGACGCCAATGCGCACCGCGTCGCCTACGACGCGGTCGAGGCGCCGACGGTGCTCGTCGAGTACGCGCCCGAGCTGCGGGCGATCGAGTCGAACTGGCCGAAGATCAGGTTCCACGCGCTGCGCGAGCACGCCGGGCTCGTGTTCCAGCGCCAGATGGACGGTTGAGGCGCGCGGATAATCCGGCGGCGTGAACACTCCGGCCCACGCGGCGTCGCGCCTGTCGCTCTACCTCGACCTGATCCGCTGGGACCGCCCGGCGGGCTGGCTGCTGCTTCTGTGGCCGAGCCTGTCGGCGCTGTGGATCGCTGCCGACGGCTTCCCGGGCTGGCACCTGGTGACGGTCTTCGTGCTCGGCACGATCCTGATGCGCAGCGCCGGCTGCTGCGTCAACGACGTCGCCGATCGCGACTTCGACCGGCACGTCAAGCGCACCGCGAACCGGCCGGTGACGCGGGGCGCGGTGTCGGTGCGCGAGGCCCTGCTGCTCGGGGCAGTGCTCGCGCTGGCCGCCTTCGCACTGGTGCTGACGACCAATCCGCCGACGATCGGGCTGTCGTTCGCCGCGCTCGCGGTGACGCTGGCCTACCCTTACGCGAAGCGCCTGGTGTCGATGCCACAGGCGGTGCTCGGCATCGCGTTCAGCTTCGGCATCCCGATGGCCTTCGCCGCGGTGCAGGGCGGCGCAGCCTGGTCGCTGCAGGCGGTGGCCGACGCCGTGCCGCCGCACGCCTGGGCCTTGCTGGCCGGCAACCTGTTCTGGGTTCTCGCCTACGACACCGAGTACGCGATGGTCGACCGCGACGACGACCTGAAGATCGGCATGAAGACCTCGGCGATCACGCTGGGGCGTTTCGACGTGGCCGCGGTGATGCTGTTCTACGCCGCGCACCTGGCGATCTGGGCCGTGCTCGGCATGCGGCTCGGCCTGGGCGCGGTGTACCTGGCCGGCATCGCGGTCGCGGCGCTGCAGGCGGCCTGGCACTTCACGCTGATCCGCGGGCGCACGCGCGACGGCTGCTTCCGTGCGTTCCGCGCGAACCACTGGCTGGGGTTCGCGGTCTTCGTGGGCGTGGCGCTCGACCTGGGCCTGCGCTAGGCGTCTAGGCGCCGAGCTCGCGCGCGCGCTGCTGCGCCGCCAGGATCGCGCGCACGAAGGCGTCGCCGACACCGTCGGCCTCCAGTGCGCTGATCGCGGCGTGCGTGGTGCCGCCCTTGGAGGTGACCTGTTCGCGCAGGGCCTGCGGGCTCTGCGACGACGACTGCGCCAGCGCGGTGGCGCCGGCCAGCGTGCCCAGCGCGAGGGTGCGCGCCTGTGCCGGATCCAGCCCCATCTGCCCGGCCGCTCGCAACATCGCTTCCAGCACGTAGAAGACGTAGGCCGGGCCCGAGCCCGACAGCGCGGTCACCGCGTCGAGGTCGTCCTCGCGCGCGACCCACAGCAGCTGTCCGGTCGGCGCCAGCAGCGACTGCACCTCCGCGCGACCGGCGGGGGTGACCGCGTCGCGTGCGTACAGGCCGGCGACGCCCTGGCCGATCAGCGCCGGCGTGTTCGGCATCGCGCGCACGATGCGCTCGCTGCCGGTGGCCCGCCGCAGCCGCTCGGTGCGCACGCCGGCCATCACGCTCAGGTGCAGGGCCCTCGCCACGTGCGGCGCACAGGGCGCGACGGCCTCGTCGAAGACCTGGGGCTTGACGGCCCAGACGATCGTCGCCGCGGTGGCCAGCCGCCGGTCGGCGCCGGCCAGCGTGACCACGCCCAGGTCTGCGGCGAGCTGGCGCCGCGCGGCCTCGGCGGGCTCGACGACGAGCACCGAGGCCGGGTCGCGGCCGTTCTTGAGCAAGCCGCCGATGAGCGCCCGCGCCATGTGGCCGCCGCCGATGAAACCGATGGAGGGATCGTCCATCGGCCGAGTTTAGAGCGCCCGCCGGCCACGGATGCGGGACAACCCACGGCAGGCGCGACGCGCCGCCGGGTACGATTCGCCTCGCCCCCGACCACTTCCGGATCGCCACCATGCAACGACGCCTCCTGCTCGCCGCCGCCTTGTCGGCCGCCACCCTGCCCAGCCTGGCCCAGCCCACCTGGCCGACCCAGACCGTCAAGATGGTCGTGCCCACCGGCGCCGGCAGCTCGCTCGACCTGATCGTGCGCCTGCTCAGCGACAAGCTCGCGGCGAAGTGGGGCCAGCCGGTGGTGGTCGAGAACAAGGCCGGCGCCGGCGGCATGCTCGGCGTCGACATCGCGGCCAAGGCCACCGACGGCCACACGATCGCGATCGGCTTCAACGGCCCGGTCGCGTTCGCGCCCTACCTGTACAGCAAGACGCCGTACGACACCGTCAAGGACCTGAAGCCGATCATCATGACGACCTCGCAGCCGAACGTGCTCGCGGTCAGCGTCGACAAGGTGCCGGCCAAGACGGTGGCCGAGTTCGTCGCCTGGGCGAAGGCGAAGAACGGCGAGATGAACTACTCCTCGCTCGGCCAGGGCAGTTCGGCGCACCTGACGATGGAGCTGTTCCTCGCCGAGGCCGGGCTGAAGGCGGTGCACGTGCCGTTCAACGGCTCGCCGCCGGCGGCGATGGCGATCGCCCAGGGCACCGCCGACGCCACCTTCATGGTCGCCCCGGCGCTGCTGCCGCACGTCCAGAGCAACAAGGTGCGGATGCTCGCGGTCAGCGCGGCGCAGCGGCCGGACAGCCTGAAGGACCTGCCGACGCTGGCCGACGCCGGCTACCCGAACGTGCAGTCGCTGGCCTGGAACGGCCTCGTCGGCCCGGCCTCGATGCCCGATGCGGTGGTCGCGAAGATCAACGCCGACGTCGACGCGCTGCTGAAGGACGCCGACATCCGCGCGACGATGGCCAAGAGCGGCCTGACCGTGGTCGGCGGCTCGCCGGCCGACTTCAAGCGCGTGATCGACGCCGACGTCGCGCGCTGGGGCCCGCTGATCACCAAGCTCGGCGTCAAGCTGAACTGATGAGCGGCGGCGAGCGGGTCGCCGACAAGATCGATCTGCGCATCCTGCGGGTGCTGCAGAGCGACGGCCGCATCAGCAACCTCAAGCTCGCCGAGGCGGTGCACCTGTCGCCGACCGCGGTGCTCGAGCGCGTCAAGCGCCTGCACCGCGAGGGCTACATCCTCGGCTACGAGGCCCGGTTGAACCCGGCCAAGCTCGGCGCCGGGCTGCTGGTCTTCGTCGAGATCCTGCTCGACCGCACGGTGCACGACGTGATGGACAGCTTCAAGGCCGCGGTGCAGGTGCGGCCCGAGATCCTCGAGGCGCATCTCGTCGCCGGCGGCTTCGACTACCTGCTCAAGACCCGCGTGGCCGACATGGCGGCCTATCGCGAGTTCATCGGCAGCGTGATCTGGACCCTGCCCGGGGTGCGCGAGACGCGCACCTACGCGGTGATGGAGGAGGTGAAGAACAGCGCGCAGCTGCCGGTCTGAGCGGCTGCCCGCGCTGCGTTCAGTGCAGCGTCGCCGACCACTCCGACGGCGGCGAGGTCCGCGCCGGCGCCGCGTCGAGCCGCGCCATGCGCACCGTGGTCGCGGCCATGTCGGCGCTCAGCGGGCGGGCCAGCAGATAGCCCTGGCCGAGCGAGCAGCCGAGCGCGCGCAGCTTGGTCAGCTGCTCCGGCGTCTCGATGCCTTCGGCGATCACCGACTTGCCCAGTGCGTGGCCGAGCGTGATGACCGCGCGCACGACCTCGGCGTCCTTGGCCTCGTCCTCCAGCCGCGAGACGAAGGAGCGGTCGATCTTCAGGCTGGTGATCGGCAGTGTCGACAGGTAGGCCAGCGACGAGTAGCCGGTGCCGAAGTCGTCGACGCTGAGGCCCACGCCGATCTCGCGCAGCTGGCCCATCACGTCGAGCGCGCTGTCCAGGCGGTGCATCAGGGTGCTCTCGGTGATCTCCAGCGTCAGCTGGCTCGGCTCCAGGCCGTTGGACAGCAGCGCCGTCGCGACCTGGGCGACGAAGCTGGCGCGGCACATGTCGGTGCCCGAGACGTTGACGTGCAGCCGCGGCTTGGACTGCCCCGGACGCTGGCTCTGGAAGGACTTCAGGTGGCTGCAGGCCGAGCCGAGCACCCAGTCGGTGAGCGGCCCGATGACCGCCGAATCCTCGGCGATCGGGATGAAGGTGGCCGGCGGGATCGGCCCGCGCTCCGGATGCGTCCAGCGCACCAGCGCCTCGAAGCTGTCGACGCGGCCGGTCGCCAGGTCAAAGATCGGCTGGAAGGCGAGCGTGAGCTGCTGCTGCTCGATCGCGCGGCGCAGGTCGCGCTCGAGGTGGACCTGCACCGCGAGCTGGGCCCGCAGGCTGGCGTCGAACAGCGCGATGCGCGCCCGGCCGGCGGCCTTGGCCCGGTACATCGCGATGTCGGCGTCGCGCAGCACGTCGCCCGGCGTGTGGTAACCGATGCTGCTGAAGGTGATGCCGATGCTCGCGCTGCTGTTGACCTCGGTGCCGTCGAGCGAATACGGCGTCGACAGCGAGGCGAGCAGGCGTTCGGCCATCGCCATCGTCGCCGTCTCGTCGCCGCCGTTCTCGACCAGGATCGCGAACTCGTCGCCGCCGAGCCGGCCCACCGTGTCCATCGGCCGCACCTGGTCGCGGATGCGTTGCGCGACGATGGTCAGGAAGCGGTCGCCCGCACTGTGGCCCAGCGTGTCGTTGATCAGCTTGAAGCGGTCGAAGTCCAGGTACATCACCGCGAACTGGTAGTCCGGCTGCGTCTGGCAGCGCGCGATCGCCTCGGCCAGGCACGCGCCGAAGCGCACGCGGTTGGCCAGCGAGGTCAGGCTGTCGTGGTAGGCGATGTGGTGCAGCTTGGCCTCGGCGTCGCGCCGCGCGGTGATGTCCTGCAGCTGCAGGATCAGGCAGGGCGTGCTGGCGTCGCGGTCGGAGAAGTAGCCGCTGTGCATCGCGACGACGACGGTCTGGCCGTTGGCACGTCGGCAGCGCAGCTCGGCGGTCGCGTCCTTGCCGCCCTCGCCCAGCAGCGACACCCACTGGCGCGTCAGCAGGCCGACGTCGTCGGGGTGCAGGAAGGTCTTGAAGTCCTGGCCCAGCAGGTCCTGCTCGGCGCAGCCGAGCAGGCTGCACAGCGCCGGGTTGGCCTGCAGCACCTGGCCGCCGGTGGAGACCAGCGCCATGCCGATCGCGGCGTGGGCGAAGGCGCTGTGGAAGCGCTGCTCGCTGTCCTGCAGCTCGGCCAGGTGGCGCGCGGCCTGCGCCGCCTCGCGCTCGGCGGCCTCGATGCGCACCCGGTGCGCGGCGTCGTCCGACTCGCGCTGGCGGAAGTGGTAGTGCAGCATCACCAGCAGCACGATGATGATCGGCACCGCGCCGGCCATCACGCCAACGCCGGTGGCCTTGAACGCGAGGTAGAGCAGGCCGGCGATCAGCGCACTGCCGGCGTAGGTGATGCCGACCCAGCCGAAGCTCGCGATGAAGGCCTGCAGGCGCAAGGGCTCGTTGCGCTTCAGGTGCACGACCAGCGTGATCAGCAGCGTGTTGAGCAGGAAGTGGCAGATCGCGAAGACCATCGCGAGCATCAGCACGATGGCCTCGCCGAGCGCACCCGGCAGGGCGATCGCGACGATGAGCGCGTGCAGCGCGCTGCCCGTCAGCAGCATCGACACGCCGGCGGTCGACGGGCTGACGAGCCAGCTCGTCCAGCGCTTGGAGGTCCGCGCCGAGCCGACCACCGCCTCGCCCGCCGCGGCCAGCGCGGCAGCCTCCGGCCCGTGCATCAGCAGCAGCAGCATGATGAACACCTCGCCGGCGGCGAAGGAGTTCTTGGAACCGGGGATGCGCACCGGGAACAGGCCGGCCAGCATCGCGACGGCGCAGCCGAACAGGACCTGGATCTGGATCGACAGCGTCTGCCCGGCGACCCAGGCGGCCGAGTGCACCAGCACCACCGCGCCGAGCAGCACCATCACCCACCAGTACACCGCGGCCTTGCGGTTGTAGTCGGGCATCAGCGCGTGATGCAGCCGCAGCCACCAGGGCATCGGCGTCTTGTCGTCGGCGGGGTCGGCGGCAGGGGTCATCGAATCGGGAACGCCGGCGGGGGTTGCCGCCGGCGTGATCGTCGTCTGACAGGGTTGTCGACCCCGCGGGGCCCAGCTTGAGGGGACGCGGCCTCCGGGAGACCGCGTCCGGCCCTATTTCTCAGGACGGCTTCAGGGCTCGCCGAGCACGCTCATCGGCTTGATCGGCAGAGTGATGCTCTCGCTCAGAACTACGCCTTCGCTGAGCACCACCCCTTCGCTCAGGACCACGCCTTCGCTCAGCACGACGCCTTCGCTCAGCACGACGCCTTCGCTGAGCACCACGCCTTCGCTCAGCACGACACCTTCGCTGAGCACCACGCCTTCGCTCAGCACGACGCCGCTGCCGGCGATGAACCAGTTCGACATCGTCAGGCTGGGCAGGAACAGGCCGGTCTTCAGCGCCATCGAGGTCGAGCCGGCCAGCGAGGTGCCGAGCAGGACGCCCGAGGTCAGCAGGCCGGTGCTGGGCGCGGAGGCTTCGACGATCGTCTTCGGGTAGGTGGCGGCCGGGATCGAGCCTGTGCCTGTCCAGTAGTTGACCGTGCTGCGGCGCACCGTCGGGCCGCCCCAGACCAGGCGCGGATCCCAGATCGCCTGGTGCTTGGTGAACAGCGACGTTCCGGTGGCGATCTGGCGGCCGCCGACGAAGACCATGCGCGACCAGTTGAAGGTCTGGCCGGCGACGGTCGAGGTCGGCGTCGGCAGCGAGGTGACGTTGATCGTCTGCCCGCTGGCCAGCGTGCCGGCTTCGATGCGCGGGCCGATGTCGGTGGCCAGGGCCTTGGCCATGCGCACCGCGCCGTCGATGTTGAGCATGCCGGCACCCTGCTCGACCAGGCTCGCGCCAGCCAGCGGTTGCGCCGAGTACTGCAGGATCGCCTTGACCAGCGGCGGGGTCAGCCCCGGGTTGGCCTGCAGCATCAGCGCGGCGGCGCCGGCGACCACCGGGGCGGCCACCGATGTGCCGCTGAGCGCCATGATGGTCTTGTTGTAGAACTGGATGCCCAGGCCGGACAGCAGCGCCGGATACGACGCGCCCAGGTAGTTCCAGCGCATCAACCCGTCGACCGAGGTCGATGCCGCGCTGACGACGGCATTGCCCGGCGCGACGAGGTCGGGCTTGATCAGGTTGTCGACGATGCGGGTGCCGTCCGACGCCACCAGCGCGCCGCGGGTCGGGCCGCGCGAGCTGAAGTTGTTGATCACGTCGTTGCTGCGCGCATTGGTCAGCTTCATGTTCGACGAGCCGACGGTGATCACCGACGGGTCGTGGCCCGGCGAACCGATCGTGCCGTAGACCAGCGAACCATTGCTGGCCTGGCCGAAGTTGCCGCCGGCGACGACGACGACGATGCCCGCGGCCACCGCGCTGCGCGCCGCGCGGGCCAGCGGGTCGGTCTGCCAGGACTCGGTCGAGCCCGAGGCCAGACTCAGGTTCATCACGCGGATGTTGTAGGCCTTGGCATTGGCGATCACCCAGTCGATGCCGGCCAGCGTGTCGCTGACGCGGCCGCTGCCATCGTTGCCGAGCACGCGGACGTCGAACACCGTCGCGCCCGGGGCGATGCCGGTGCTGTCGATCAGCGCGCCGGGGATGCGGCGGCCGGCGGCCACCGCGGCGACGTGGGTGCCGTGGCCGTAGGCGTCGGGCTCGGCCGCGGCGGCGTAGTCCAGCGCCGCCTGCGCGTTGTTGCGCGCCGTGCTGCCCGGCGTCATGCCGAGGAAGCTCGAGCCGCTGTAGTTGACGAAGTTCAGGTTCATCGCCACGCGGCTGGCACCGCTGGCGTTGCGGAAGTGGTGGTGCGCAGCCATCACGCCGGAGTCGAGCACCGCGATGCCGACGCCCGAGCCGTCCAGCCCGGTGTAGACGTCGCTGCTGCTGGAGGTACGCACCGCCGAGGTCAGCGTGCCGGTGGTCGTCTCCAGCGCGCTGGCGCTGCGCCGGGTCGGCCGGTTCGGCGACACCGAGACCACGTCGTCGCGCGCGTCGAGCTGCGCCAGCCGCCGGGCCGGCAGCGTGATCGACAGCGCGTTGATCGACGAGAAGCGCGCATTGACCGTGCCGCCCAGTCGCTCGACGGCGGCGCGCAGGTCGCGCAGCTCCGGGTCGGTGGAATTGCTCACGACCAGCGCATCGACCTCGCGCTGGCCCTTGCGGCGGCGGACCCAGCGCTCGGCGGGGTCCTTGACGGCATCGACCGAGGCCTGCAGGTCGCGGGCGATCTTGCGGTGCTTCTGGCCGTGACCGCCCGCCGCGTGCGCCACCAGGCCGAAGGCGGCCAGCAGCGTCGCGATGAGCAGCATCAGCATCGGGCGCAAGCGGCGCTCGATCAGCACGATGAAGGGCATCAACGGATTCATCACTACACCTCGCGGTTGAGATGCGATCCCCCGAAAAGCGGGCGAAGGCATGGGTCGCGATGATTCCGGCGAACAACCCGTTACGCGCGTTGTGACATTTCGAAACGTGTGAAATTCGGCGTGCCGAATTCACGCCGCGGACCGTGAATTTGCCCGCTCGGCCGTTGCGCGGCGAACTTGAGGGCGCGTTTCGTGACGGACTGCGCGGCGCGCGGATCAGCCGCGCCGGCCGAACAGCGCGGTGCCGATGCGCAGCAGGGTCGAACCCTCGGCGACCGCCGCCTCGAGGTCGTCGCTCATGCCCATCGACAGCGTGTCCAGCGACAGCCCCTGACCGTTGAGCGCCTGAAGCAGTTCGCGCAACGCGCGGTGTGGCCGTCGCTGGGCCACCGGATCGTCGGCCGGCGCCGGGATCGCCATCAGCCCGCGAAGCACGAGACGCCGCGCCGGCAAGGCGGCGACCGCGACGGCCAACGCAGGCACGTCGGCAGGCGCGACGCCGTGCTTGCTCGACTCCCCGCTGATGTTGACCTGCAGCGTCACCTGCAGGGGCGGCAGCGCTTCGGGCCGCTGCGCGGCCAGCCGCTCGGCCAGCTTCAGGCGGTCGATCGTGTGCACCCAGTCGAAGTGCTCGGCCACCACCCGCGTCTTGTTGCTCTGCAGCGGCCCGATCAGGTGCCACTCGATGTCGGCGCGCCGATCGCCCAGCGCCTCGATCTTGGCCAGCGCCTCCTGCACGTAGTTCTCGCCGAACGCGCGCTGTCCGGCGGCCAGCGCGGCGCGCACGTCGTCGGCCGGGCGCGTCTTGCTGACGGCCAACAGCGTGACCTTGTTCGCGTCGCGGCCGGCGGCGGAACAGGCGGCGTTTATCCGCCCTTTCACTTCTTGTAGGTTCCTGTCGAAGCTGCTCATAATGCCCCGAGCTTAAGCGCCCCGAGCGGGCCTCCCCTGCATGGACATCACCCAGCTGCTGGCCTTTTCGGTCAAGAACAAGGCGTCGGACCTGCATCTGTCCGCCGGCCTGCCGCCCATGATCCGCGTGCACGGCGACGTCCGCCGGATCAACGTCGAGGCGCTCGAGCACAAGCAGGTGCACGACATGGTGTACGACATCATGAACGACGCCCAGCGCAAGCACTACGAGGACACGCTCGAGTGCGACTTCAGCTTCGAGATCCAGGGGCTGGCGCGCTTCCGCGTCAACGCGTTCAACCAGAACCGCGGCGCCGGCGCGGTGTTCCGGACGATTCCGAGCAAGATCCTGACGCTCGAGCAGCTCAACACGCCGGCGGTCTTCGCCGACCTCGCGCTCAAGCCGCGCGGCCTGGTGCTGGTCACCGGCCCCACCGGCTCGGGCAAGAGCACGACGCTGGCGGCGATGGTCAACCACCTCAACGAGAACGAGTACGGCCACGTGCTGACCGTCGAGGACCCGATCGAATTCGTGCACGAGAGCAAGAAGTGCCTGGTCAACCAGCGCGAGGTCGGCCCGCACACGCTGTCGTTCAACAACGCGCTGCGCTCGGCGCTGCGCGAGGACCCGGACGCGATCCTGGTCGGCGAGCTGCGCGACCTGGAGACGATCCGCCTGGCGCTGACCGCCGCCGAAACCGGCCACCTGGTCTTCGGCACGCTGCACACGAGCTCGGCGGCGAAGACCATCGACCGCGTCGTCGACGTCTTCCCGGCCGCCGAGAAGGAGATGGTGCGCGCGATGCTGTCGGAGTCGCTCGTCGCGGTAATCTCGCAGACCCTGTGCAAGCTCAAGGACGGCTCGGGCCGTGTCGCGGCGCACGAGATCATGCTCGGCACCTCGGCGATCCGAAACCTGATCCGCGAAGCGAAGATCGCGCAGATGTACTCGGCGATCCAGACCGGCCAGAGCATGGGCATGCAGACCCTGGACCAGAACCTCACCGATCTGGTCCGCCGCAACATCATCTCGCCGGCCGAGGCGCGCGCCAAGGCCAAGATCCCGGAAAACTTCCCCGGGTAAATGTCGGCCCCAGCTCGCTTCGCTCGCTTGTCCCCCGAGGGGACGGCCCCGGCCGCTTGGGAGCGGCCCAGCGCTGGCCGGGGCTCGCTTTAACACCGCCATCAGGACCACGCATGGAACGCGATCAGGCCTCGAAGTTCGTCAACGACCTGCTGCGGCTGATGGTCAGCCGCAATGGCTCGGACCTCTTCCTCACCGCCGAATTCCCGCCGGCGATCAAGATCGACGGCAAGGTCACCAAGGTCAGCCCGCAGCCGCTGACCGGGCAGCACACGATGCAGCTCGCGCGCGCGGTGATGAACGACAAGCAGGCCGCCGAGTTCGAGCGCACCAAGGAGTGCAACTTCGCGATCTCGCCGCAAGGCATCGGGCGCTTCCGCGTCAACGCCTTCATCCAGCAGAGCCAGGTCGGCCTGGTCTTCCGGACGATCCCGAAGGAGATCCCGACGATCGACTCGCTGCAGCTGCCGCAGGTGCTGAAGAACATCGCGCTGGCCAAGCGCGGGCTGGTGATCTTCGTCGGCGCCACCGGCTCGGGCAAGAGCACCTCGCTGGCGGCGATGGTCGACTGGCGCAACGAGCACTCGCACGGCCACATCATCACCGTCGAGGACCCGGTCGAGTTCGTGCACCCGCACAAGAACTGCATCGTCACCCAACGCGAGGTCGGCATCGACACCGACGGCTGGGAGCAGGCACTGAAGAACACGCTGCGTCAGGCGCCCGACGTGATCCTGATGGGCGAGATCCGCGACCGCGAAACGATGGAGCACGCGGTCGCCTTCGCCGAGACCGGTCACCTGTGCATGGCCACGCTGCACGCCAACAGCACCAACCAGGCGCTGGACCGCATCATCAACTTTTTCCCGGACGAGCGCCGCGGCCAGCTGCTGATGGACCTGTCGCTCAACGTCAAGGCGATGGTGTCGCAGCGCCTGATGCCCTTGCAGGAGGGCCGCGGGCGGATCGCCGCGGTCGAGGTGATGCTGAACACGCCGCTGATCTCGGACATGATCTTCAAGGGCGAGGTCGGCGAGATCAAGGAACTGATGAAGCGCTCGCGCGAGCTCGGCATGCAGACCTTCGACCAGGCGCTGTACGACCTGTACGAAGGCAACAAGATCACCTACGAGGATGCGTTGCGCAACGCCGACTCGGTCAACGACCTGCGCCTGCAGATCAAGCTCAACAGCGAACGGGCGCGCAACACCGACCTGGCCGCCGGCACCGAGCACCTGAGCATCGTCGGCCTGACGCCGCAGGCGCTGGGCGATGCGCCGAAGCGGCGCAGCACCGACTACAAGGCCGGCTGAGGCCCGGACTCAGCCGCCGAGGCTGGCGAGCAACTCGCGCGCCGCCTTCGCCGAGGGCGCGGACTCCGACAGCGACAGCGACGCCTTCAGGCTTTGCCGCGCCCTGGCCTTGTCGCCGCTCTCCGCCTGCACCACGCCGAGGTGGTAGAGGATCTGAGGGTCCTTCGGTGCCAGGCTGGCCGCTTTCGTCAGCGACACCAGCGCCGCTTTCAGGTTGCCCTGGCCGCGATGGACCCAGCCGAGCGTGTCGTGGAAGGTACCCACCTGCCCGTTGACCTCGATCGCGCGTTTGGCCCACGCTTCCGCCTGGTCCAGGTCCTTGCGCTGCTCGAGCGCCAGCGAGGCCATGTTGTTCAGCGCGATCGCGTGCCGGGGCTCGATGTCGATCGTTTGCCGGTAGGCGACCATCGCCGCATCCGCGCGTCCGCGCTGGTGCTCGATCATGGCCTTGCGCATCGGGATCTCGGCGAGCTTGGGCGCGACGGCGGCGGCGCGGTCGTAGGCCTTCAGGGCCTCGTCGGCCCGATCGGCGTCGGAGAGCACCACGCCCCGCAGCATCAGCGCATCCAGCAATGTGGGCTGAATCGCCTCCGCCTTGTCCAGTGAAGCCAGCGCGCCCGCATGATCTCGAGCCGCCAGCTGCGTCTGGGCCATGCCGACATGCGGCAGCGGATTCCCCGGCGCCAGTTCGATCGCTCGAGCCAGCTCGGCACGCGAGCCGGCCAGGTCGCCGTCACGGCGAAGCGCCAGGCCCAGCGCGTAGCGCGCTCCGGCATGGGCCGCGTCGATGGCCACCGCCTGCCGGTAGAGGCCGACCGCTTCCTTGATGCGCCCGCTCGTCTGCATCATGTCGGCCAGGTCGATGTGGGCGCGAAACCCCTTGGGGTCCAGCGAAACGGCCTGCCGCAACGCCGCCTCGGCGGCCTTGGGTTGTCCCTTGAGTGCCAGGAACCGCCCCTGCGCGGCGTGCGCGGCCGCGTTCTTGGGCTCTACCTTGATCGCATTGTCGATCCACGCCCCCGCCTCGTCGAGCCGCTTGGCATTGAACGCCAGTTCGGCGAGCCCGAGCATTGCCAATGCATGGCGGGGTGCCTTGGCCAACGCTGCGCGGAACGCCTTCTCGGCCTTGCGTTCGTCGCCTTTGACCATAGCCTCCGCGCCCTGCCGGTAGTCGTCGCCCCCGGCCTTGTCCGGCTCGACACGGGCCGCCGCACCTCCCGGCCCGAGCGTCGGCACGGCCTGGGCGAACTCGGCAGCCGCAGACCCGAGTAGAGCGGCCGAAACGAGGATGGGTTTCATCCGGCCGATGTTGGTCGGCGGCGTTGGCTTCTTGGAGGACATGGCGTCGTCAGAGGATGGACGATGCGGCAAGTCTAAGGCGGGTGACTTCCCGAAGCTCTTGCCGCGAACTGCCCAGATGCGAAAAACCCCTCGGCCGTGAGGCACGAGGGGTTCTTGTTTCGGCAGAGACCGCTTGTTAGGCCTGCTGTCTGCGGCGCCGGATTGCGCCGAGGGCGGCCAGGGCGAGACCCGTCAGGGCAAGCGATGCCGGTTCGGGCACGCCAACGGGCACGCCACCCACGCCGGAGAAACCGAAGATGAAGGTGGCCGGACGACCAGAAAGCTCGCCACCACGGGACTGACCCAGCGAGTACAGCTCGATGCTTTCGGCGGCGATCGCGGCCAGCGCAGACGCCTCGTCACCGGCGGCGCCGTAGAAGATGTTGAACGAATAGCTGTCGCCGTCGGCGATGGTGCCGAAGTTGAAGCGGAAATACGCGCCATGGTCAGCCGGGCCATCGTCAAAGAAGTCGACGTCGGCTGTCGCGGCGTTCAGCGGCGAGTCCCCGCCCAACGGGTTGGCAGTATTGAAGCCATTGTCGTGCGAGCGCTCGAGCAGAGTGGTCGTCGCGGTACCACGGATCGTCACGAACTCGCTGAACTCGGTCGGCGGAACGTCCCAGTCCATCACTCGCACGTACTTGACGTTGGTGACGTCTGCACCAGTGGTATTGGTGATCGTCACGCGGACGCTGAACAGCGCGCCGGGCGCGTTGGACGCAGGCGCGAATTCATGCGTAACGGAGATGCCAGACAAGGACGTCAGTGACGTCGTCGTTGTTGCCGTGGTGGCCGTGACGCCAGTTGCTGCACCGAACGTGAGGTTGTTTGCGCCACCGTCAGACGAGACGTTGGCGTAGCCGCTCGTCGTGTTGTTCACCGACACGCCCCAGCCCTCACAGTAGCAACCTGGCGACGTCGCGTCTTGCCATCTGGGCGCAGCCGGGGTACCGAAGTTGTAGGCCAGCCCGGTCGCGCCCGAGTTGCTGACGATGTTGCCAACCGTGGTGTTCAGTGATCCATCGTTGTTGATGCCCATCGCAACCGTGCCCGCCGGATTGATGATCACGGCGGCCTGCGCCACGCCAACACAAAGGAGGGCGATCGCACCCGCGATCGCTGCGCTGTTCACAAGTCTCTTCATGACTGACCCTCTCTGTTGTTCCGGGCCAGATAAGGCAGGCCCGAAGCCAAACTGCAAACTACGCAGCGAATTAAGCAGCTTCTGTGCCACTTAAGTTGTTTCTTTATGATCAACGACTTAGGAGATCGACCGTCATTCGATGGGGGCGGCCTGTAAGGCTGGCCGACAGTCGACCGATCACCCGCTGCCTTCGACTGACCCCATTGCATGGCACCATCGCTGACATGACGACACGCCAGTACGACCCTCAGACCCGCCGGCACGTAGCGTTCCTCGGCCTTGGCGTGATGGGCCACCCCATGGCCGGCCACTTGGCGCGCGCCGGCCACACGGTCACGGTCTACAACCGCACCGCCGCCAAGGCCGCGGCTTGGGTCGAGGCGTACGGCGGCCGGTCAGCGCCCACGCCGGCACAGGCCAGCGAAGGCGCCGACTTCGTCTTCGCCTGCGTCGGCAACGACGACGACCTGCGCGCCGTGACGCTCGGCGAGCACGGCGCGTTCGCCGGCATGAAACCCGGCGCGATCATGGTCGACCACACCACGGCCTCGGCCGAAGTCGCCCGAGAGCTGCACGCCGAAGCGGCGAAGCGCGGCCTGCACTTCATCGACGCCCCGGTCTCCGGCGGGCAGGCCGGCGCCGAGAACGGCGCGCTGACCGTGATGTGCGGCGGCGACCAGGCGCCGTTCGACGCGATGCGTCCGCTGGCGATGAACTTCGCGCGCGCGGTCACGCGGATGGGCGACAGCGGCGCGGGCCAGCTGACGAAGATGGTCAACCAGGTGGCGATCGCCGGCCTGGTCCAGGGCCTGGCGGAGGCACTGGCCTTCGGCCGCCGCGCCGGCCTCGACATGCCGCTCGTGCTCGACGTGATCGGCAAGGGCGCGGCACAGAGCTGGCAGATGGACAACCGGGGCCGCACGATGCTCGACGACAAGTTCGACTTCGGCTTCGCGGTCGACTGGATGCGCAAGGACCTCGGTCTCGTGCTCGACGAGGCTCGGCGCAACGGCGCCCAGTTGCCGGTCACGGCCCTGGTCGACCAGTTCTACGCCGAGGTCCAGGCGATGGGCGGCGCGCGCTGGGACACGTCCAGCCTGCTGCGCCGCCTGAAGAGCTGAGTGTCCGCTTACTTCTTCGCCGGCTGAGGCTGGAGCTGCGCCAGCTCCTCTTCGGTGAGGATCTCGAAGACCCGCACCACCTTCTGCACGCCGCTGACGTGGCTGGCCAGTTGCGCGGCGCGAGCGGCTTCGCGTTCGGTCACCCGGCCCATCAGGTAGACCGTGCCGCGCTCGGTGATCACCTTCACCGCGGTGGCCTTCAGGTCGCCGGCATCGACGAAGGTGGCCTTGACCTTGCCGGACAGCACCGAGTCGTTGCCGCGTGCGGTCAGCGAACTGTTGCCCATCACGGCCAGTTCGTTGACGACGGTGCGCACGTTCTCGACCTTCTCGACCGCGGCCTGCACCGCGGCGCGGTCGGCCTCCGAGCCGACCTCGCCGGTCAGCAGCACCATCCGGTTGTAGCTGGTGACGTTGACGTGGCCGTTGTTGCGCAGGTCGGCGATGCGGTTGGCGGCCTTCAGTTCGATCGCCTGGTCCTCGAACTGGGCACCGGCCGTGCGCCGGTCGACCGCGACCATCGCGGTGCCGACCATCGCGCCGCCGACCAGCAGCGGCGCGCATCCCGGCAAGGCGGTGGCCGCCGCGGCGGCCAGCAGCCACGCCGCCAGGCGCGGGGTGCGGCCGTGCGGCCGCGGCAGAGGCTTCTTGTTCATTCGGCGTCCTGTTCTCCCATCAATTGAAGGTCCAACGCGTCGACCAGCGCGTGCAGCATCAGCAGTTGCAGCTCCAGCCGGCGCGGGGCGCGCTCGGCGACCGCCGTCACCAGCACGTCGGTCTCGGTCAGCGCGTCGCGCCAGGCCGGCGTCGCGGCGCCGAGGGCCACCACCGACATGTCCTTGCCGTGCGCAGAGGCGACCACCGCGGCGGCCTCCGACGAATCGTCGGCGCTGCCGTCGACGAGCAGCAGCACGTCGCCGGGCTGGCCGAGCGCCTGGATCTGCTGCGCGGCGCGGCCCTCGGCCAAGGCCAGCGCCGCCAGCGGCGGACGCTGGCGCTCGAGCCCACCGACCAGCAGGTCGGCGAAGTAGGGCGCCAGCACCGCGGCCGGGCCCAGTCCGACGACCAGCACGCGTCCGCCGCCGGTGATGCCGGCGTGCAGCGCGAGCAGCGCGTCCGACAGCGGTCGACCGAGGGTTTCAGCCGCCTGGTACTGCAGATCCGCGCATTCGAAGAACTGCTGCTGGAGCCGCTGTTCGAGCATGAACATGGATCATATGACACGCCCCGCCTCGGCCGGTTCCTCAGCCGCCGGCGTCGAAGGCGGCGCGCAGCCAGTCGACCCGGTCGCCGTCGATCGCGACCACGTCGAAGCGGCAGGGCGGCGGCGTTGCGAGCGCCGACAGATATTGCTCGGCGGCGAGGATCAGCGCTCGCCGCTTGCGCGCCGTCACGCTGGCCGCAGCGCCGCCATGGTCGCCTCGGGCGCGGGCGCGGACCTCGACGAAGACCAGCGTGCCGTCGGCGTCGCGCACGATCAGGTCGCCCTCCCCGCCGCGCGCGCGAGGCCCGCGGGCGACCCGATAATTGCGTGTCACCAGCGTCAGCCCCTGGCGCTGCAGATGGCGCAGCGCCATCGCCTCGGCGGCGTCGCCGCGCGACTTGGTGCTGTCGTCGGGACCGGACTTGAACAAGCCTTCCACCCCCCTGCTGCAAGCGGCCGCCGACGCGGCCGGCGGCCAGCAGTATCCCAAAGGCGCGCTCTACGTCGTCGCGACGCCGATCGGCAACCTCGCCGACATCACGCTGCGCGCGGTGCACCTGCTCGGCCTGGCCGACGTCGTCGCCTGCGAGGACACCCGCGTCGGCGGCGCGCTGCTGCGCCACCTGGGGCTGGCGCGCGAGCTGATGACGGTGCAGGCGCACAACGAGGCGATGGCCGCCGGCCGGGTGCTGCAGCACCTGGCCGCGGGCGAGCGGATCGCGTTCGTCAGCGACGCCGGCACGCCGGCGGTGTCCGACCCCGGCGCCCGCCTGGTCGCGGCGGTCGCGGCTGCCGGCCACCCGGTGGTGCCGATCCCCGGCGTCAGCAGCGCCGTGACAGCTCTCAGCGTCGCTGGCGACGTGCAGGGCACGGCCTTCACCTTCTCCGGCTTCCTGCCGGCCAAGGGCCAGGAGCGGATCTCGGCGCTGCGCGAGCGCCTCGCCGCGCCCGGCGCCCAGGTGCTGTTCGAGGCACCGCACCGCATCGAGCTGCTGGCCTCGGCGCTGGCCGAAGCGGCGCCGGACCGGCCGGTGACGCTGTGCCGCGAACTGACCAAGCAGTTCGAGACCGTCGCGACGATGGCCGCGGAGGCGCTGCCCGGGTGGCTTCGGGCCGATCCGAACCGGCTGCGTGGCGAATTCGTCGTCGTGATCCACGCCGCGCCGCGGGCCGCCGACGAGGCCCTCGACCCTGGCAGCGAGCGGCTGCTCGGACTGCTGCTGCGGGAACTGCCGCTGAAGCAAGCGGTCGCGATCACCGCCGAGGCGAACGGCGCGCCGCGCAACGCGCTCTACGCGCGCGCGCTGGCGCTTCGCGACAAGACCTGAGCGTGCCGCGATCTCAGTAGCCGCGCTGCTGGCGGTCGTGCTTCTGACGATGGATCTGGCGGCCGGCGCGGTCCTGCATCACGTGCAGACCGGCGCGCTCGCGGCGCGTCACCTCACCGTCGGCCTTGGCGCGGCTTTCGGCGTGGTCGATGCGCGCCTGCTGGTGCTGCAGGCGATGGGCCTCGCGCGCCGTCAGCTCGCCCGATGCGATGCCCCGGTCGATGCGGCGCTCCTGGTTCGACTGGCGCTGGTCCACCCGTGGCGTGGCGGCATCGGCGGCCAAGGCGGCCAGCGGTGCGGCCAGTGCGGCCAGGGTCGTCAGGGCAACGGTTGCGATGCGGATTTTCATGATCGGTCCTTTGTGGGGTGACGAGAGGTCGCACGTGTCGCTGTGCGCTCCGGTTCAACGCCGCCCTTCGCCACCGCGCTCACTGCCAGCCGGCAAAGCAGTGCAAAGAAGTGTCAAGTCCAGCACGCTGCGCAGGAATCGCCGCGGCTCCTAGAATGCGTCGATGATCACCCGCGAACCGACCGTCGAGCGCCTGGCCATCGCCGAAGCGCAGCTGCTGGATCCGTTCGGCCTGTCCGAGCCCGCGCTGGCCAAGGCGCTGGCGACGATCGGCGAGCACCGCATCGATGACGCCGACCTGTACTTCCAGACCACCCGCCACGAAGGCTGGGCGCTGGAGGAGGGCATCGTCAAGAGCGGCAGCTTCAGCATCGACCAGGG
>CALJUI010000028.1 GCA_937975735.1 uncultured Rubrivivax sp. | reverse complement strand
AGGAGGTGCTGCCGGTCGACGCGCTGAAGTTCCGCGACAGCAAGAAGTACCCGGAACGGCTGAAGGCCGCGCTCGAGAGCACCGGCGAGACCGACGCGCTGGTGGTCATCGGCGGCGCCGTGATGAGCGTGCCGCTGGTCGCCGCCTGCTTCGAATTCGACTTCATGGGCGGCTCGATGGGCTCGGTGGTCGGCGAGCGCTTCGCGCGTGGCGTGCAGACCGCGGTCGAGCAGAAGGTGCCCTTCGTCAGCTTTGCCGCCACCGGCGGCGCGCGCATGCAGGAGGGCCTGCTCAGCCTGCTGCAGATGGCCAAGACGAATGCCGCGCTGACGAAGCTGGCCAAGGCCCGGTTGCCCTACATCAGCGTGCTCACCGACCCGACGATGGGCGGCGTCTCGGCCAGCTTCGCCTTCATGGGCGACATCGTCATCGCCGAGCCGAAGGCGCTGATCGGCTTCGCCGGGCCGCGGGTGATCGAGAACACCGTCCGCGAGAAACTGCCCGAGGGCTTCCAGCGCGCCGAGTTCCTGATCGGCAAGGGTGCACTGGACATGATCGTCGACCGCCGCCAGATGCGGCAGACGATCGCGCGCTCGCTGGCCATGCTGCAGCGCCAGAGCGCCGACGCGGTCGCCTAGTCCCGCGCTTCCCCAAGATCGATCGATGACGGCGCCGCGCACGCTGGAGGACTGGCTCGCCCATTGCGAGCGCCTGCATCCGAAGACGATCGACATGACGCTCGAACGCGTGCGCCAGGTCGCGCAGCGACTCGGCCTGCGATTCGCGTCGACCGTGATCACCGTGGCCGGCACCAACGGCAAGGGCTCGACCTGCGCGATGCTCGAGGCGATGGCGCTGCAGGCCGGCTACCGCGTCGGCCTGTACAGCAAGCCGCACCTCGTGCACTTCGAGGAGCGCTGCCGGATCGGGGGCGAGATGGTCACGGCCGCCGATCTGCTGCCGCACTTCGAGGCGGTGGAGGTCGCGCGCGGCGAGTCGACGCTGACCTACTTCGAGTTCACGACCCTGGTCATCCTGCGCCTGCTGAGCCTTGCGCCGCTGGATCTGGTGATTCTCGAGGTCGGCCTCGGCGGCCGGCTCGATGCGGTCAACGTGGTCGACGCCGACGCAGTGGTGATCACCAGCATCGACATCGACCACGTCGAGTACCTCGGGCCCGACCGGGAGTCGATCGGCGGCGAGAAGGCGCGGGTCATGCGGCCGGGGCGGCCGGCGATCGTCAGCGACCCGGTGCCGCCCGAGAGCGTCGTGGCGTACGGCACGTCGATCGGCGCCGACCTCTGGCTGGTCGGGCGCGACTTCAACCATCAGGGCGACCGACAGCAGTGGGGCTGGTCGGGCCTTGGCCGCCGTTACAGCGGCCTGGCCTATCCGGCATTGCGCGGCGCGAACCAGCTGCTCAACGCCTCCGGCGCGATCGCGGTGTTCGAGGCGCTGCGTGACCGCGTGCCGATCACCGCGCAGGCGATCCGCAACGGCCTGGCCCTGGTCGAGCTGCCCGGGCGTTTCCAGATCGTGCCGGGCCAGCCGACGCTGGTGCTCGACGTCGCGCACAACCCGCAGTCGGTCGCGGCGCTGGCGATCAACCTCGACGCGATGGGCTTCTTTCCCCGCACCCTGGCCGTCTTCGGCGCGATGCAGGACAAGGACCTCGCGGCCATCCTGGCGAGGATGTCGCCGCTCGTCGACGCTTGGTTCTTCTGCGACCTCGATACGCCTCGCGCTGCTCACGCGGCCGACCTGGCGCGCCTGCCGCAACCGCCGACGCCCGGGCGCGAGGTGCCGGTGTCCACGCATCCGAACCCGCCGTCGGCGCTGCGCGCGGCCCTCGGCGCCGCGGACCCCGCTGATAGAATCGTGGTCTTCGGATCGTTCTACACGGTGGGGGGCGTGCTGAAGGCGGGACTGCCCCGGACGCCGGCGCCGCACACCGGCTGATCCCACACCCCGACATGGCCCTGCCGTCCCTTTTCCGCCGCAAGGACAAGCCCGCCGCGCCGGCGCCCGCTGCGAACCGCGCCGCCCAACCCGTCGAGGCCGTGCGCCTGCGTGCGCGCCGCCGGCTGATCGGCGCGGTCGTGCTGCTGGGCATCGGCATCGTCGCCTTCCCGCTGCTGTTCGAGACGGCGCCAAGGCCGATTCCGGTCGACCTGCCGATCGAGATTCCGCGCAAGGACGCGGTGCCGCCCCTGGCGGCGCCGGCGCAGCGCCCTCCAGCGCCGGCGTCCGCGGCGGTCGCCGAGCCGGCCCCGGCGCCCAGGCCGGCAGAGACGATCGCCGAGAAGCCCGCCGACAAATCCGTCGAGAAGACTGCCGAGAAGGCCGCCGAGAAGGCACCGGAGAAGCCGCCGGTCGCCGAGGACGGCGCGCGCGCCAAGGCGCTGCTCGAGGGCAAGGCGGCACCGCCCGTCGCACCGGGCAACGACCGCTGGGTCGTGCAGATCGGCGCCTTCGCCGAGGACAGGACGGTGCGCGACGTGCGCGCCAAGGCCGGCAAGCTCGGCCTGCAGACCTTCACTCAGGTCGTCGCCGTGGAGGCCGGGGAGCGCACGCGGGTGCGCGTCGGTCCGTTCGGCGCCCGCGAGGAGGCCGATGCGGCCGCCGCCAAGCTCAAGCAGGGCGGCCTGCCGGCCTCGGTGCTGAAGCTGTGAGCGCCGCGTGACCCTCGACCTCGGCTGGATCGACCTCTTCATGCTCGCCGTGATGGCGGCCTCGATCGTTCTCGGCCTGTGGCGCGGATTCATCTTCGAGGTGCTGATGCTGGCCGGCTGGATCGCCGGCTACTTCTTCGCGCAGTGGTACGCGCCCGACCTGGCGCCGCGGCTGCCGATCGGCACGCCGGGCTCCGGCATCAACCACGCGGCAGCCTTCGCGCTGTGCTTCGTGCTGGCGCTGATCGTCTGGAGCCTGCTCGCCAAGCTGGTGCGGCTGATGCTGCGCGCCACGCCGCTGTCGGTCCCCGACCGGGTGCTCGGCGCCGGCTTCGGCGTGCTGCGCGGCGGCGTGCTGCTGATCGCCGTCGCGACCATCGTCGCCTTCACGCCGGCGGCCCAGTCACCGCTGTGGCAGGCCTCGATCGGCGCGCGCTGGCTCGACGCGACCGTGGTCGCCCTGAAGCCGGTGCTGCCGGTGGACGTCGCCAACTGGCTGCCGGCCGCGCGCCGATGACAGGAATCTGAACCCATGTGCGGCATCGTCGTTTTCATCTCCAAGATGCCCGGCCCCCCGCGATCTTCCCTCGTTCCCCTGCTGCCGCTCTACCGCGGTCAGGACGCCGCGGGCATCGTGACGATGCAGGGCACGAAGTGCTTCATGCACAAGGCGCGCGGCATGGTGCGCGACGTGTTCCGCACCCGCAACATGCGCGCGCTGCCGGGCAACGTCGGTCTCGGCCAGGTGCGCTACCCGACCGCCGGCAACGCCTACAGCGAGGAGGAGGCCCAGCCCTTCTACGTCAACGCGCCCTTCGGCATCGTGCTCGTGCACAACGGCAACCTGACCAATGCCGGCACGCTGAAGCAGGAGCTGTTCGCGGTCGACCGCCGCCACATCAACACCGAGAGCGACACCGAGGTGCTGATCAACGTGCTCGCGCACGAACTCGAGCGCGCCGCGCGCGACCTGCCGCTGACGCCCGACGAGATCTTCCGTGCCGTCGCCGCGGTGCACCGCCGCGCCAAGGGCTCGTACGCGGTCATCGCGCTGATGGCCGGCGTCGACCTGCTCGCCTTCCGCGACCCCTTCGGCATCCGGCCGCTGTCGATCAGCCAGGGCCTGGGCGCCGACGGCGCGCAGGAGGTCATCGTCGCCAGCGAGACGGTGGCGATCGAGGGCACCGGGCACCGCGTCGCGCGCGACGTCGCGCCGGGCGAGGCGGTCTTCGTCGACCTCGACGGCCGCGTGCACGCGCGCCAGTGCGCCGACGCGCCGAAGCACTACCCCTGCATGTTCGAGTTCGTCTACCTCGCCCGGCCGGACTCGGTGATGGACGGCATCTCGGTCTACCAGGCGCGGCTGAACATGGGCGAGACGCTGGCCCAGCGGGTGATCTCCACGATGCCGCCGAGCGAGATCGACGTCGTGATCCCGATTCCCGAGAGCAGCCGGCCGAGCGCGATGCAGCTGGCGCAGAAGATCGGCCGGCCCTACCGCGAGGGCTTCGTGAAGAACCGCTACGTCGGCCGCACCTTCATCATGCCGGGCCAGTCGGTGCGCAAGAAGAGCGTGCGCCAGAAGCTCAATGCGATCGGCGTCGAGTTCAAGGGGCGCAACGTGCTGCTGGTGGACGACTCCATCGTGCGCGGCAACACCAGCAAGGAGATCGTGCAGATGGCGCGCGAGGCCGGCGCCCGCAAGGTCTACATGGCCTCGGCAGCGCCGCCGGTGCGCTTCCCGAACGTCTACGGCATCGACATGCCGACGCCGGAGGAGCTGATCGCCCACGGCCGCACGATCGAGGAGGTGCGCGCCTTCATCGGCGCGGACGCGCTGATCTACCAGGACGTGGACGCGATGAAGCGGGTGGTCAAGGCGCTGAACCCGAAGATCGATGGCTTCGAGGCCTCGTGCTTCGACGGCCACTACGTCACCGGCAACGTCAGCGCCGAGGACTTCCAGGCGATGCAGGCGCAGCGCCTCGCGCAGCCGGCCGACGAGGACGCGGAGGACCTCGCATGAGCATCCCGCGCTCGCGCCTGCCCGACGACGCCCGGCTGGACACACGCGCCATCCGCGAGGGCCTGCCGCCGTCGCCCTGGGGAGAGAACTCCGAGGCGCTGTTCCTGACCAGCTGCTTCGTGCACCCGGACGCCGCCACCGCCGCGCGCCGCTTCGCCAACGAAGAGGACGCCTTCGTCTACAGCCGCTTCTCGAATCCGAACGTCACGATCATGGAGCGGCGCCTCGCGGCGCTGGAGGGCACCAGCGGCTGCATCGGCACGAGCAGCGGCATGGGCGCGATCCTGCTGATGGTCATGGGCCTGCTGAGGGCCGGCGACCACGTGATCTGCTCGCGCAGCGTGTTCGGCTCGACGATCAAGCTGCTGCAGGGCGAGTTCGGCAAGTTCGGGCTCGAGACGAGCTTCGTCAGCCAGACCGACGTGGCCGAGTGGAAGGCCGCGCTGAAGCCGAACACGAAGCTGCTGTTCGCCGAGACGCCGACCAACCCGGTGACCGAGGTCTGCGACATCCAGGCGCTGGCCGACCTGGCGCACGAGGCCGGCGCACTGCTGGCGGTGGACAACTGCCTGTGCTCGCCGGCGCTGCAGCAACCGGTGAAGTTCGGCGCCGACATCGTGATGCATTCGGGGACCAAGTTCCTCGACGGCCAGGGCCGCGTCAACGCCGGCGCGCTGTGCGCGCCCGAGGCGATGGTCGAGGAGAAGTTCGTGCCGGTGATGCGCAGTGCCGGCATGAGCCTGTCGCCGTTCAACGCCTGGGTCGTCGCGAAAGGGCTGGAGACGCTGTCGGTGCGCCTGCTCGCGCAGAGCGCGAGGACGCTGGCGCTGGCGCAGTGGCTCGAGTCGCACCCCGCCGTCGAGCGGGTCTATCACCCGGGGCTGGCCTCGCATCCGCAACATGCGCTGGCGATGCGGCAGCAGAACGGCCACGGCGGCGCGGTGCTCGCGTTCAACGTCAAGGGCAGCCGCGAGCAGGCCTTCTCGGTGATCGACGCGACCCGGGTCTGCAGCATCGCCGCCAACTTCGGCGACGTGCGCACGATCATCACGCACCCGGCCAGCACGACGCACGGGCGGCTCAGCGAAGCGCAGCGCCAGGCTGCCGGCATCGGCCAGAACATGATCCGCCTGGGCGTCGGGCTCGAGGACGTCGAGGACCTGAAGGCCGACCTGGCGCGCGGCCTCGATCCGCTGGCGGCATGAGCAAGGTCCGCACCCGCATCGCGCCGTCGCCGACGGGCTTCCTGCACCTGGGCACGGCGCGCACCGCGCTGTACTCCTGGGCCTATGCGCGCCACCACGGCGGCGAGTTCGTGCTGCGCATCGAGGACACCGATGTCGCGCGCTCGACGCAGGATTCGGTCGAGCAGATCCTCGGATCGATGCACTGGCTCGGGCTGGACTACGACGAGGGGCCGGTCTTCCAGATGCAGCGCCTGGCGCGCTACCAGGCGGTGGCCGAGCAGCTGATCGCCGCCGGCCTGGCCTACCGCTGCTACTGCAGCCCTGACGAGCTCGAGCAGATGCGCGAGGCGCAACAGGCGCGCGGCGAGAAGACGCGCTACGACGGCCGCTGGCGCCCGGCGCCGGGCAAGACCTTGCCACCGGTTCCCGAGGGCGTGAAGCCGGTGGTGCGCTTCGCCAACCCGCCCGACGGCGAGGTGCACTGGAACGACCTGGTCAAGGGCCCGATCTCGATCGCCAACCGCGAGATCGACGACCTGATCATCCTGCGCCCCGACGGCGTGCCGACCTACAACTTCGCCGTCGTCGTCGACGATTGGGACATGGGCATCACCCATGTGTTCCGCGGCGACGAGCACATCAACAACACGCCCTGGCAGATCAACATCTTCCGCGCGCTGGGCGCGCCGTTGCCGGTGTTCGCGCATTGCCCGGTGATCCTCGGCGAGGACGGCACCAAGCTGTCCAAGCGGCGCGGCGCCGTCAGCGTCACCGCCTACGAAGAGGCCGGCTACCTGCCCGAGGCGATGCTGAACTACCTTGCGCGCCTGGGCTGGAGCCACGGCGACGACGAGCTCTTCACGCGCGAGCAGGTGGTGCAGTGGTTCGACGGCACGCACCTGTCCAAGAGCCCGGCGCAGTGGGACCCGGCCAAGCTGGCCTGGGTCAATGCGCACCACCTGCGCCAGGCCGACGACGCGCGGTTGGCATCGCTCGTGGCCACGGTGCTGGACAAGCGCGGCGTGGCCGTCGGCACAGGCGCGCGGTTGCCGGCCATGTGCGCACTGTTCAAGGACCGCAGCACGACGGTGGTCGAGCTGGCCGACTGGATCGAGATGTACTTCGTGGAGGTGGGCCCGGGCGACGAGCAGCTGGCCGCGCCAGTGGCGCCGAAGGTGCGCCAGGCGCGGAGGGCGCGGGGCGCCCGCAGCCCTTCGAGGCCCGCACGGCGCGCCTGTCCGACCCGCTGCCGAGCGGCCTCAAGGTGGCGGTGGGGGACACGATCGGCGCCTTCGTCGCGCTGGACCGGAAGGATCGCGAGGTGCGCGTCGACCCGCGCGAGCTCGCGCAGGGCAAGCCGCTCTACCTCAACTTCTGGGCGAGCTATTGCGCGCCTTGCGTGGCCGAGATCCCGCTCCACGAGGAGCTCGAC
>CALJUI010000027.1 GCA_937975735.1 uncultured Rubrivivax sp. | reverse complement strand
CTCTCGCGTGCGTTGGCCTGCAGCCGGGCGATCAGCCGGCGGTCCATCTCGTCTCGTGCCATCGCGTCATTATGACGGCCAGCTTCGTCACTGTGTCGAAATAGGCGACCTGATCGACGAACTCCTCCTATTTTTCGTCCGTCGCCTTGCCTACAGTGGCCGCATTCGCATCGCACGACGAAGGATCCCCATGCACATCACCCTGCTCGGCGCCGGCCACATCGGCCAGACCATCGCCACCTGGCTCGTCCACACCCGCGACTACCAGGTCACCGTCGTCGACCGCGACCCCGACGCGCTGGCCCAGTTGCCCAAGCACGACGCGCTGCGCACGCATCTGGCCGACAGCGGCGACGCCCAGGCGCTGCGCGACGCGCTGGACGGCCAGGACGCCGTGGTCAACGCGCTGCCCTATCACCAGGCGGTTCACGCGGCCACGCAGGCCAAGGCGGCCGGCTGCCACTACTTCGACCTGACCGAGGACGTGGCGGCCACGCGCGCCATCCAGGGCCTGGCGAATGGCGCGACCACCGCCTTCATGCCGCAGTGCGGCCTGGCGCCGGGTTTCATCGGCATCGTCGCGCACCACCTGGCGCAGGGCTTCGACACGCTGCACGAGGTCAAGATGCGCGTCGGTGCGCTGCCGGCCTTCCCGACCAACTCGCTGAAATACAACCTGACCTGGAGCGTCGACGGGCTGATCAACGAGTACTGCCACCCCTGCGAGGCGATCCGCGACGGCCGCAACATCGAGGTCCTGCCGCTGGAGGGGCTGGAGCACTTCTCGCTCGACGGCACCGAGTACGAGGCCTTCAACACCTCCGGCGGCCTGGGCACGCTGTGCGAAACGCTGGAGGGCCGCGTGCGCAGCCTGGACTACAAGAGCGTGCGCTACCCGGGGCATCGCGACCTGATGAAGATGCTGCTCGAGGAACTGCAGTTCAACCAGGACACCGAGACGCTGAAGTCCGTGATGCGGCGCTCGATCCCGAGCACGATGCAGGACGTGGTGCTGGTCTTCGTCACCGTCAGCGGCATGCGCCGGGGCAGCCTGGTGCAGGAGGTCTTTGCGCGCAAGATCTTCGCCGAGCGCAGTGAGAGCCGCCCGCTGTCGGCGATCCAGATCACCACCGCCGCCGGCGTCTGCGCCGCGGTGGACCTGTTCCGCGAGGGCCGCCTGCCGTCGTCGGGCTTCATCCGCCAGGAGCAGGTGGCGCTGCCGGACTTCCTGGCCAACCGCTTCGGTCGCGCCTACCAGCAGTCGCGCCAGGTCGAGAGCATCGGCTGACGACACGCCGGATGCGGGCAGGGGCCGGGCGCGACATCGTCGCGCCGTCGGCCTATCCTCGGGGCATGGCCTATGACGCGTTGGACGCTGCCCTGATCGACCTGGACGGTACGCTGGTCGACACGCTCGGGGACTTCGAGTTGGTGCTGCACATGGCGATGGGCGAACTCGGCCTGCCCACGGTCGACCGCGCCTTCATCGCGCGCACCGTGGGCAAGGGCTCGACCCACCTGCTGCAGCGCTGCCTGGCGCACGTCGGCGCCGACCCCGGCCTGCTGGACGCGCTGTGGGCGCTGTACCAGCGGCATTATCTGGAGGTCAATGGCCGCCAGTCGCATGTCTACCCCGGCATCCCCGAGGGGCTGGTGAAGATGCGCGAGGCCGGGCTGAAGCTGGCGTGCGTGACCAACAAACCGTTGGCGTTTGCCGTGCCACTGCTCGAGGGCAAGGGTCTGGCGCCGCACTTCGAGCATGTCTTCGGCGGCGAGTCGTTCGAGCGCGGCAAGCCCGACCCGATGCCCTTCGTCGAAGCCTGCAAGCGCCTGGGCAGCGCGCCTGGCCGCACCCTGGTGGTCGGCGACTCGAGCAACGACGCGCAGGCCGCGCGCGCTGCCGGCTGTCCGCTGGCGCTGGCCCGCTATGGCTACAACCACGGCGAGGGCGTCGACGGCCTGGGCGCCGACGCCGTGTTCGACCGGCTCGACGAGCTGGCCTGGCCCCCGGGCTGAGCGGGCCGGCGGTCGCCGGCCCGGTGCCCCGGGCGACGTCAGTTCGTCGTCGCCGCCTGGCCCAGCAGGGCGTCCTTGAGCAGGTGGTCGGCGGGCTTGTCGCCGAGCCAGATGCGCATCATCGAACGGAAGAACTCCGGCTCCTTGATCGGCTCGGACTGCGGCTCGCCGTTGAGCAGCACCATGGTGCCGGCACCCGGGATCCATTCGATGCTGAAGGACTCGCCGGCCTTGACCTGCTTGCGCTTGGAGAAGATCTCGCCGATCTTGACCGTGCCGGTGATCGACTTGCCGAACTCGGCGCGCGACGAGTTGTCCTGCATGCCCTTGACGAAGAGCTTGCCCAGATCGTTGCCATCGACGTCGCGCAGCATCACGACGTGCAGCCGCTTCGGCCCGGCCATGTCGAGCACCGCGTCGGTCGTCGAGGCCTTGCTCGGCAGGTACAGGCCCGCCGTGTAGACCTTGACCACGAACTTGTGGCGGATGCCGGCACCGTTGAGCGCCAGCTTGGTATTGGCGACGGTGATCTCCGGCGCGTACTTGACGCCGGCCACGTCGACCGGCTTGGCGGGTTGCTGGGCGTGGGCGAAGGTGGCGGCGAGCAACGTGGCGGCCGCGAGCAGGCGACGCATCATGGGCGTGTCCTCGGTGATGCGGACTTCCCGGATGGGGCGGATCCGCGGGGTGATGACGCTTCGGCAGGTGATGCCGGCGCAGCATTGTGCGCGTGCGTCACCCGAAAGGGGGGCGCATCTGCGATACACTTTTCACATGTTCATGGCGCGCACGTCGAGGATCGGGT
>CALJUI010000026.1 GCA_937975735.1 uncultured Rubrivivax sp. | reverse complement strand
CCGGTGACGCGCAAGCACGAACTGCTCGAGCGCCAGCGCGCGGCGCACGGTGACCGCGCCGGCGGCGACCCCTTCGGCGGCTACTCGGCGATCGGCTGGCGCGGCCTGCGCACGCCGAAGGGTGCGCGCCGGGTGTTCCAGTCGCCGGGCCCGATCTACGAGCCCGAGGGCCTGGCCGCCGACTACTGGCGCATCGCGCGCGCGATGTTCGCCGCCGGCTTCCGCGAGGGCGACCTGATCCACAACAGCTTCAGCTACCACCTGACGCCGGCCGGCTCGATGATGGAGACCGGCGCGCTGGCGCTGGGTTGCACGGTGTTCGCCGGCGGCGTCGGCAACACCGAGCTGCAGCTGCAGGCGATGCAGGACCTGCGCCCGCACGGCTACGCGGGCACGCCGAGCTTCCTGCGCATCCTGCTCGAGAAGGCCGCCGAGGCCGGGGTCGTGCTGCCGTCGCTGACCAAGGCGCTGGTCAGCGGCGAGGCCTTTCCGCCGAGCCTGCGCGACTGGCTGCGCGAGCGCGGCATCGAGGGCTACCAGGCCTACGCCACCGCCGACGTCGGCCTGATCGCCTACGAGACCGCGGCCCGCGAGGGCCTGGTCATCGACGAAGGCGTGATCGTCGAGATCGTCCGCCCCGGCACCGGCGACCCGGTGCCCGAGGGCGAGGTCGGCGAGGTGGTCGTGACCTCGCTGAACCCCGACTATCCGCTGGTCCGCTTCGGCACCGGCGACCTCTCGGCGGTGCTGCCGGGCACCTGCGCGACCGGTCGCACCAACACGCGCATCAAGGGCTGGATGGGCCGCGCCGACCAGACCGCCAAGGTGCGCGGCATGTTCGTGCACCCGAGCCAGGTCGCCGAGGTGCTGCGCCGCCATCCCGAGGCCGGACGCGCCCGGCTGGTCGTCGAGGGCGAGATGGCGAACGACCGCATGACGCTGCACGTCGAGTGCGCCGCCGCGCCCCAGGGGCTGGCCGAGGCGATCGCGCTGACGCTGCGCGAGCTGACCAAGCTGCGCGGCGAGGTCCGCCTCGTCGCGCCCGGGCAGCTGCCGAACGACGGCAAGGTGATCGAGGACGCGCGCACCTACCGGTGAGCCGGATGCGATCATGCCGCCGATGAGCGGAAGCGATCGCGAACGCCCCCATCCGCGCTGGATGGACACCGTCTACGAGCGGCTGGCCGAGGACGACGACGGCCGCGTCTGCCATGCGATCAGCGACGACGCCTGCCGCGTCACGCCGGGCAACTTCTTCCGCATCGGGCTCGCGAACGCGCTGAGCACGCTGGCCGACCAGCTCGCCAGCGCGAAGACGACCCTGCCCTGGCTGGTGCTGCAGCTCGGCGCCCCGGCCTGGATCACCGCCCTGCTGGTGCCGATCCGCGAGTCGGGCTCGATGCTGCCGCAATTGCTGATCGGCGGCGCGGTGCGGCGGCTGGCGTTGCGCAAGTGGGTCTGGGTCGGCGGCGGCATCGTGCAGGGCCTGTGCCTGGCGCTGATCGCCGCGGTCGCCTGGCGCGGCAGCGGCCTGGCCGCGGGCCTGGCCATCGTCGCGCTGCTGGTGGTGTTCAGCCTGGCCCGCGGCGCCTGCTCGATCGCCTTCAAGGACGTGCAGGGCAAGACGATCCCGAAGACCCGGCGCGGCCGGCTGGCAGGCTGGATCGGCGCGGCGGCGGGCATCGCGGCGATGGCCGTCGGCGCGCTGCTCGGCGGCGTGGTCGACGAGGGCTCGACCCTGGTCTACGCGACGTTGCTGGGCGCCGGCGCGCTGTTGTGGGCGATGGCCGCCGCGACCTTCGCGCGCATCGTCGAGTTCCCCGGCGCCACCGACGGCGGCGTCGACGGCTGGGCCGAGGCGATCGGCCAGCTGCGGCTGCTGCGCGACGACGCCGACCTGCGCCGCTTCGTGGTCGCCCGGGCGCTGGCGATGGGTTCGGGACTCGCCGCGCCCTTTTACGTGGCGCTGGCACGCGACGACCTGGGCGACGCGGTGGCGTTGCTCGGCATCTTCATCGCCGTCGACGGCGTCGCCCAGCTGCTCAGCTCGCCGGTCTGGGGGCGCTGGGCCGACCGCTCGAGCCGGCAGGTCTTCGCCGCCGCCTGCGCGCTGGCCGGCCTGCTGTCGCTGGCCATCGCCGCCGGCGCCTGGATCGGCCTGCCGCCCGGCATGGCGACGTGGTGGTACCCGCTCGCCTTCTTCGGCCTGGGGATCGCGCACGCCGGCGTGCGGCTGGGCCGCAAGACCTACCTCGTCGACCTGTCCGAGGGCAACCGGCGCACGGTGCGGGTGGCGGTCAGCAACTCCGTGATCGGCGCGCTGCTGCTGGGTACCGGCGCCGTCGGCGCGATCGCCGCGCAGGTGTCGGTGCCCGCCACCGTCGCGCTGCTCGGCGTGGCCGGCCTGCTCGGCGCGGCAACCAGCCTGCGCTGGCGCGAAGTTTCCGGGACCGACTGACGCCTGCCGTTCGTCCGGCCGACTCACCGTTCACCCGCCGCCGGCGTCGCCCCGTCGCATGCGGGATCGACGCCGGCGGCCGACGCGGTACGCTCGCGGCTTCAAATCGTTTCGACCGGCGCTCCGCCCGGTCCGCGTCGCCATGCGTCGATTTCCCATCCCGCTGATGCCCTTGCTGCTCATCGCTCTGCTGGCCGGCTGCGGCAAGTCCGAACGAGCGCCCCAGGTCGCGCCGAAGGCCACGGCGAAACCGACCACGCTGCTGATCGGGGCCGAGGATCTGATGACCCTGCAGACCAGCCGGCGCGTCAGCGGCCCGGTCATCACCGGCTCGGTGCAGCCGGCGCGGCGCGCGGACCTGCGCGCCGAGGTGCCGGCGGTCGTGACCCAGGTGCTGAAGGACAACGGCGACCGGGTCCGCGCCGGCGACCTGCTGATGCGGCTGGACGACACCGCGCTGCGCGACAACCTGGCCTCGGCCGAGGAGGCGCTGCGCGCCGCCACCCAGGCCTTCGATCAGGCCGAGCGCCAGGTCGAGCGGATGAAGACGCTCAAGCAGCAGGGCATGGTCTCGGCGCAGGCGCTGGAGGACGTCGAGATCCGGCGCAACAACGCCCAGAGCGAACTGGTCTCGGCGAAGGCCCGCGTCGTCACCGCCCGCCAGCAGCTGCAGCGCACGCTGGTGCGCGCGCCCTTCGACGGCCTGGTCAGCGAGCGCAAGGCCTCGGTCGGCGACACGACGCAGATCGGCAAGGAACTGGTCAAGGTCATCGACCCCGGCAGCATGCGCTTCGAGGGCCTGGTCTCGGCCGACCGGCTGAACGAGCTGGCGGTGGGCCAGAAGGTGCGCCTCCACGTCAACGTCTACGAGCCCTACTAGCTCGACGGCGTCGTGCAGCGGGTTGACGTTGCGGCCAGCGCGACGAAGCGGCAGATCGCGGTGATGGTCGGGTTCGCCAAGCCGGCGCAGGCGCCGAAGGTCGCCGGGCTGTTCGCCGAGGGCCGCATCGACAGCGGCGGCAGCGACGCGCTGATGGTGCCCGAGCGCACGCTGGTGCGCGACGGGGAGGCGCTGTTCGCCTGGCGGGTCGCCGGCGCCAAGCTCGCACGCGTGGCGGTCCGGATCGGCGAGCGCGACGCCCGCACCGGCGAGGTGCCGGTGCTCGAGGGCCTGTCCGCCGGCGACCGCATCCTGCGCAACCCGGGCAGCGGGCTCGTCGACGGCCAGCCGGTCGAGTTCGCTCAGGCCGTCGCCGCGGCGCCGGCCGCCGCCAGCGCCGCCAAGTAAGGGGTCGCCATGCTGCTGTCCGAGTTCAGCGTCCGACGACCGGTTTCGATGGTCGTCATCATCATCGGCCTGATGGCGCTCGGCCTGCTCGCGCTGTCCAAGCTGCGCGTCAACCAGATCCCCGACATCGAGCAGCCGGTGCTGACGATCGCCATCCCCTACCCGGGCGCGTCACCCGAGACCGTCGAGCGCGAGGTCGTCAACCGCATCGAGAAGGCATTGCAGGGCATCGCCGGCCTGTCCCGCCTGCGCTCGACCTCGAGCGAGGGCAGCGCATCGCTGGTGCTGTTCTTCAATTTCGACAAGAACATGGTGATCGCCGCCGACGAGGCGCGCAATGCGATCGCCTCGGTGCGCCACAAGCTGCCGGTGGAGATGCGCGAGCCGATCCTGCAGCGCCTGGACCCGGCCGCGCAGCCGATCGTTCAGCTGGCGCTGTCGTCGGACACGCAAAGCCATGCGGCGATCTCGCGGCTGGCCGAGGACGAGCTCGCCGACCGCCTGCGCGGCGTGGCCGGCGTGGCCACCGTCAACGTCAGCGGCGCATTGCGGCGTGAGCTCTCGGTGCTGCTGCGCTCGGAGAAGCTGCGCGAGCACGAGGTCTCGGTGACCGACGTCGTCGCCGCGCTGCGTGCGCAGAACGCCACCGCGCCGGTCGGCAAGGTGCGCGGCGAGCTCGAGGACCAGAGCATCCGCCTGGTCGGTCGCATCGAGTCGCCCGCGGAGTTCGGCCAGATCGTGATCAAGCGGCGCGGCAGCGAGCTGGTGCGCCTGGCCCAGGTGGCGCAGGTCGAGGACGGCTTCGCCGAGATCAACAGCGTGTCGATCCGCAGCGGCCACCCCAACGTCGGCCTGTCGATCACGCGCACGCGCGAGGCCAGCACGGTCAGCGTCGCCGCCGACATCCGCCGGCTGGTCGCCGAGATCAACAAGGGCCTGCCCGCCGGCACCAAGCTCGAGGTCACGCGGGACGGCGGCGAGGAAGCGGCCAACAGCCTGTACAACGTGATCCACGCGCTGATCTTCGGGGCCGGACTGACGGTCTGCGTGGTCTACCTCTTCCTGAACTCCTGGCGCTCGACGGTGATCACCGCGCTGTCGCTGCCGACCTCGGTGATCGCCGCCTTCATCGCCGTCTGGCTGGCCGGCTTCACGCTGAACTTCATGAGCCTGCTCGGCCTGTCGCTGGCGATCGGCGTGCTGATCGACGACGCGATCGTCGTGCGCGAGAACATCGTGCGCCACATGGAACAGGGCGCCGACCGCATCAACGCGGCGCTGAAGGGCACCGCCGAGATCGGCCTGGCGGTGGCGGCGACGACCTTCTCGATCGTCGCGGTCTTCATCCCGGTGGCCTTCATGCCGGGCGTGGCCGGCGAGTGGTTCCGGCCCTTCGGCCTGACCGTCGTCGCCTCGGTGCTGGTGAGCCTGTTCATCAGCTTCACGCTGGACCCGATGCTGTCGGCCTACTGGGGCGACCCGCCGGGCCACCACGCCGCCGAGAAGCGCGGCCTGTCGCGCTGGCTGGCGCGCTTCAACGCCTGGTTCGACCACCAGGCCGACCGCTACGGCCAGGTCATCGCCTGGGCATTGCACCACCGGCGCTGGATGGCCTTCTTCGCGCTGCTGAGCCTGGTCGCGGCGATCGCGCTGCAGGCGCGCTTCGGCGGCTCGAGCTTCCTGCCGGCGTCCGACGGCGGCACGATCGCGATCGAGGTCCGCGCACCGTCGAGCAGCAGCCTGGAGTACGCGCGGCTGAAGGTCGAGGCCGCCGCCGAACTCGCGCGCACGCTGCCCGAGACGGTGGCGACGAACAGCTACATCAACCCGGGCGGCGGCCGGGGCTGGGTCGACATCGGCAAGAGCACCGAACGCCGGCGCAGCGCCGCCCAGGTGGCCGAGTCGCTGCGCGCGCAGGTCGGCCGCCTGGTCGGCGCCGAGTACGTGGTGCTCGACGACCTGAACAACGGCGCGCAGAAGCCGGTGCAGGTCCGCTTCACCGGCCCGGACTCGCGCCGCCTGCTCGAGATCACGTCGGAGTTCATGGCCCGGCTGCGCCAGGTGCCGGGCGCGGTCGACGTCGGCCTGTCCGAGCAGGATCCGCAGGTCGAGATGAAGATCGAGCTCGACCGCAGCCTGGCCAACACGCTGGGCATCTCGGTGGCCGACGCGGCGCAGGCGCTGCGGGTGGCCTTCGCCGGCGTCGAGGTCGGCGACTGGGTCGACCCGAAGGGCGAGACGCGCGACGTCGCGGTGCGCCTGCATCCGGACGACCGCGTCGACGCGGGCAACATCGAGCGGCTGCCGATCGCCGTGGCCGGCAGCAACCGCATGGTGCCGCTGGAGCAGATCGCCACCGTGACGATCGGCCGCGCGCCGTCGCAGATCCAGCACGCCGACGGCAAGCGCACGATCTCGGTGGCCGCCAACGTGCAGGGCCGGTCGCCCGGCGAGGTCACCGCCGACGCGCTGAAGATCGCGCGGGCGATGAACTACCCGCCCGGCTACGGGCTGGAGCTCGCCGGCGCCTCGCGCGACCAGCAGGAAGTGTTCCGCGAGATGGGCATCGCGCTGGTCGCCGGCATCGCGCTGATGTACCTGATCCTGGTGATGCAGTTCGGCTCGTTCACCGCGCCGCTGGCGGTGATGCTGTCGCTGCCGCTGTCGCTGATCGGCGTGGTGATCGCGCTGCTGGCCACCGGCGGCACGCTGAACCTGATGAGCTTCATCGGCGTGATCATGCTGATGGGCCTGGTGGCGAAGAACGCGATCCTGCTGCTCGACGCGGCGCGCGTGCAGGAGGCCGAGGGCGTGGACCGCGAGGACGCGCTGATGGCCGCCGGACGCAAGCGCTTCAGGCCGATCCTGATGACGACCTTCGCGCTGGTCGCCGGCATGGTGCCGGTGGCGATCGGCGTCGGCGAGGGCGGCGAGTTCTACCGCCCGATGGCGGTGGCGATCATCGGCGGCGTGATCACCAGCACCTTCCTGACCCTGCTCGTGATCCCGAGCTTCTACGACAGCATCGAGACCTCGCGCGACCGCGCGATCGCCAAGTTCCACCGCCGCGACGCGCGGATGCCGACCGTGCTGGCCTTCGGCATGACGATCGTCGAGGCGCTGCTGGCCTTGCTCGGCATCCGGCTGCTCTGGCGCACGCTGGCCCGCGGCGCGGCGCGGATGTTCGGTCGCCGCGCGCAGCCGGCCTGAGGCGGCGGGCGGGCCGGATCAGCCGGCGTGCACCGCGCCCTCGGCGACGAGGGCGTCGATCTCGGCCGCGGCGTAGCCCGCCTCGGCCAGCACCTCGCGGGTGTGCTGGCCGTAGGTCGGCGCCGGCCGGCGGATCGATCCCGGCGTCGCCCCGAGCTTGATCGGCACGCCCAGCGCCCGGGTCCGCCCGGCGACCGGGTGGTCGATCTCGACGACCATCTGCCGGGCCCGGGTCTGCGGGTCCTCCACCATCGCGCCGATGCTCTGGATCGGCCCGGCCGGGATGCCGGCGGCGTCCAGGTCGCGCAGCCATTCGGCGGTGCGGCGCTCGCGCAGGTGCGCGCTGAGCAGGGCCACCAAGGCGTCGCGGTTCGCCATGCGCGCGCTGTTGTCGGCGAAGCGCGGATCGGTGATCAGCTCGGGCGCGCCGACCAGCCTGGCGATGCGCTCCCAGTTGGCCTGGTTGGCGCCGCCGATGTTGATCCAGCCGTCGGCGGTCGGGAAGGCCTGGTAGGGCGCAGCCAGCACGTGCGCCGAACCGCCGGGCCCGGGCGATGCGCCGGTGGCGAAGAAGATCGCCGCCTGCCAGGCGGTCTGGTGGATGCCGGCTTCCATCAGCGAGGTGTCGACCAGCTGGCCCTGCCCGGTCTTCAGCCGGTGCACGTAGGCGCTGACGATGCCCAGCGCAGCGAGCAGCCCGGCATTGAGGTCGGTCACCGGGCTGCCGACCTTGACCGGCGCGCCACCGGGTTCGCCGGTGATGCTCATCAGCCCCGACACGCCCTGCGCGATCAGGTCGAAGCCACCCTTGTCGGCCGCCGGCCCGGTGCGGCCGTAGCCGGAGATCGACGCATAGATCAGCGCCGGGTTCAGCGCGTGCAGCGCGTCGAAGCCGAGGCCGAGCCGGTCGAGCGCGCCCTTGCGGTAGTTCTCGGTCAGCACGTCGGCGCGTGCGGCAAGGCGCTTGAGCGCCGCCTGCCCCCCGGGCTTCTTCAGGTCGATGGCGATGGAGCGCTTGTTGCGGTTCATCATCATGAACGCCGCCGACTCGCCGTTCACGTTCGGTTCGGCGTAGCGCCGCGTGTCGTCGCCGCCGGGATGCCGCTCGACCTTGATCACGTCGGCGCCGAGGTCGGCGAGCAGCGCGCCGCAGCTCGGGCCGGCCATGATCTGCGCCAGTTCGAGCACGGTCACGCCGTGCAAGGGCCCGTGGATCACCCGGTTCATCGACCCACGAACGCCGGCGCGGTCTTGGCGAGGAAGGCCCGATAGCCGATCCGGAAGTCCTCCGTGTCGTAGCAGCGGAAGCCCTCGTCGCGCTGGGCGTCGGTCAACGGCGCGCCGGCCTCGAGTTCGCGCAGGAACTGCTTGTGCCAGCGCGCGACCAGCGGCGCGCCGGCGGCGATGCGACGCGCCGTCGCGTAGGCCTCGGCCTCGACCTCGGCGTCGGGCATCACGCGGTGCACGAGCCGCTTGTCGAGCGCCTCGCGCGCGCCGAAGACCCGCCCTTCGAGCAGCATCTCGAGCGCCGTCGCGCGACCGGCCAGCTGGACCAGCGCCGCCAGCTCGGCGTGCGCCATCACGAGGCCGAGCTTGTTGATCGGCACGCCGAAGCGGCTGCCCTCGCCGCAGATGCGGATGTCGGCGAGCGCCGCGATCTCCAGCCCGCCGCCGACGCAGATGCCCTCGATCAGCGCGACCACCGGGTGCCGGCAATCGGCGATCGCGCCGAGCGCGTCGTGCAGGATCGCGCCGTAGGCCTTGCCCTGGTCGAAGTCGCTGCGCTCGGTCTCGAACTCGGCGATGTCGTTGCCGGGGGCGAAGGCCTTGCCGCCGGCACCGCGGATCACGACGCAGCGCAGCGCATCGTCGGCCGACAGCTCGCGCATTGCCTCGCCCAGACGCCGCCACATCGGCTTGGTCAGCGCGTTGAGCTTGTCGGGACGGTTCAGCGTGACCGTGGCCAGCGTGCCATCTCGCTCGACGAGGATCTGGTCCATCGCTACTTGTAGAACAGGTCCACCAGGAACAGCGGAATCGCCGGCACGTAGGTGACCATCAGCAGCGTCGCCAGCAGCACGCCGATGAAGGGCAGGTTGACCTTGGTCACCGCCCACATGTCGGCCTTGGCGATCGAGCACGCGGCCATCAGCACGCTGGCCACCGGCGGCGTCTGCTGGCCGATGCCCAGGTTCAGCGTGACGACCAGGCCGAAGTGCACCGGGTCGATGCCGACGGTCTTGACCAGCGGCATGACGATCGGCACGACGAGGATGATCGCCGCCGCCGAGTGCAGGAACAGGCCGATCACGAGGAAGAACACATTCAGGATCGCCAGCACCGCGATCTTGTCGCTGGTGATGCCCGACAGCCAGGTCGCCAGCTGCTGCGGGATCTGCTGCTCGGTCAGGTACACGCCCAGCAGTGCGGAGGCGGCGACCAGCAGCATCACGGTGGCGGTCTGCGTCGCGCCGTCGACCATCGACTGGTAGAGGTGCTTCCAGTCGAGCTCGCGGTAGATCACGCCGCCGATGAACAGCGCCGCCAGCACCGCCAGCGCGGCGCCCTCGGTGGCGGTGACGACGCCGCCGAAGATGCCGCCCAGAATGATCAGCGGCAGCAGGAAGGCCCAGGCCGCGTCCTTGAAGGTGCGCTTGACCTTGGCCCACTGGAAGACCTCTTCGACCGGGTAGTTGCGCTTCTTCGCGAACCAGTACGACAGCGCCATCATCGCGCCGCCGCAGAGCACGCCGGGCACGATGCCGGCGACGAAGAGCTGCACCACCGACGCGTCGGCCATCACCGCGTACAGGATCATCGGGATCGACGGCGGGATGATCACCGCCAGCGTCGCCGAGCTCGAGGTGATCGCCGCGGCAAACTCCTTCGGGTAGCCCTTCTTCTTCATCGCCGGGATCAGGATCGAGCCCATCGCGGCGACGTCGGCGACCGCCGAGCCGGAGATCTCGGCGAAGAACATCGAGGTCGCGATGTTGATCATCGCGAGGCCGCCCTTGATGAAGCCGAACAGCGCCGACGCGAAGGCGATCAGCCGCCTCGAGAGGCTGCTCGAGTTCATGATCGCGCCGGCCAGGATGAACAGCGGGATCGCCAGCAGCGGGAAGCTCGTCGCGCCGGTGAACATCACGATCGCCGCGTTGAGCAGCGAGTCGATGCCGCCCGAATGCACCATCGCGCCCATCGCGACGACGCCCAGCGAGATCGCGATCGGCACGTTGAGCAGGATCAGGCCGACGAGGCCGACGAACATCAGGGCGACGGTCATGCCGTCAGTCCCGCCGGGCCGTCCCAAGGGACTGACGCGCCCCCTGGGTCACGAAGGGGCCCCTGCGGGCCCATGGGGGCCGCGAACGAAGTGAGCTTGGGGGTCATGATTTCATCACCTCCGCCACCGGCGCCTGCTCGTGGTCGACGATGCCCGCGCCGCGAGCCTGTTGCAGCACCTCGGGCAGGCTGAGCAGCTGCGCGACCACGAACAGCGCCCCGCCGATCGGGATCACCGACTGCGTGAAGCTCGTCGGCACCCAGGTCAGGCTGACCATCGTGTCGCCCTGCAGGATCGTCAGCACCTGGAAGCCGAACCAGCTCAGCAGCACGAAGAAGCCGACCACGACCACCTCGCCGAACCAGACCGCCGGCACCCGCCAGGCCGGCGGCATCGCGTTGACCAGGCCAGGGAAGCCGATGTGCGCGCGCTTGAGCGCCGCCAGCGCGGCGCCGTAGTAGGTCAGCCAGGCCAGCATGATCGAGGCCCCTTCGTCGTACCAGACGAGGGGGATCTCGAGCTTGCGGCAGGCCACGCCGAGCAGCACCACCCCCGCCAGCGCGGCGAGCTGGAAGATGACGAAGGCGGTCAGGGCGCGCTCGAAGGCGCTTCGCAGGGCAGCGAACACGGCGCGGGCGGGCGGATCGCCTACTTCATGCCCTTGCCGAGCGCGATCGCCTTGTCGACCAGCTTGCCGCCGTCCGGCACTTCCTTGGCGAACTCGTCGTACACGCCCTTGCTGGCGGCGATGAAGGCGTCCTTGTCGGCCTCGTTGACCTTCACGCCGGCGGCCTTGATCTTGCCGAGCAGCTCGTCGTCGAGCTTGGCGGCCTGCTCGTAGACGTAGGCCTGCGTGTCCTTGGCGGCCTGCGTCAGGATCGCCTGCACGTCGGCCGGCAGCGAGGCGAACTTGGCCTTGCCCGCCGTCAGGTAGGCCGGCGTGTAGACGTGGCCGGTCATCGACAGGAACTTCTGCACTTCCTGGAACTTGCTCGAGTAGATCTGCGTCAGCGGGTTCTCCTGGCCGTCCATCACGCCGGTCTGCAGCGCGACGAAGACCTCGGACAGCGCCATCGGCGACGGGTTCGCGCCGTAGGCCTGGAACATCTTCACGCGCCACTTGCCCTGCGGCACGCGCAGCTTCATGCCGGCCAGGTCCTCGGGCTTGACGATCGGCTTGGTGTTGGTGGTGACGTTGCGGAAGCCGTTCTCCCACACCGCCAGGATCTTGTAGCCCTTGGCCTCGGCCATCGGCGCGAGCGAGGGCCAGACCACGTCGGCCTCGATCTTCTTCATGTGCTCGCGGCTCTTCACGAGGTAGGGCATCTCGAACATGCCGAAGGCGTCGACCGCCGACGACATCACCGTCGACGGGATCGCCAGCTCGACCGTGCCCAGGCGCAGCTTCTGCATCAGCTCGCTGTCGCCGCCGATCTGGCTCGAGCCGAAGACGACGACCTTGGCCTTGGCGCCGAGCTTCTCGTTGGCGCGGCGCGCGAACTCGTTGGCCGACAGCTCGAACAGCGAGCCCGGGCCGCCGACGTGGCCGAGCTTGATCTCCATCTGCGCGGCGGCGGGCAGCGCGAAGGCGCCGACCAGGGCGGCGGCGAGCAGGGTGCGGCGGTGGGTCATGGTCATGTCTCCTTGGCGTTGATCGAAGGGGCCGGGTGTGCAGCGAAGTGGTCCATCGCGGCCTGCACGCCGCTGCCGCCGAGCTTGACGCCCGCGAGCTTCAGACCCATCTCGACGCCGGCCAGCGTCGCCATCAGGGTCAGGTCGTTGCAGTCGCCGAGATGGCCGATGCGGAACATGCGGCCCTTGATCCGGCCCAGGCCGGTGCCCAGCGACAGGTCGAAGCGCTCGTGGATCAGGCGGCGCAATGCGTCGGCGTCGACGCCCGCCGGCGTGACCACGCCGGTGAGCACCGGCGAGTAGACCGCCGGGTCGGCGCACTGGATCGGCAGGCCCCAGACGGCGACGGCGCCGCGCACCGCCTCGGCCCAGCGCCGGTGGCGCGCGAAGATCGCCGGCAGACCCTGCCCGAGGATCATCTCGAGCGACTCGTGCAGGCCGTACAGCAGGTTGGTGCTCGGCGTGTACGGCCAGTAGCCGCCCTGGTTCATCTCGACGATCTCGTCCCAGGCCCAGAACGCCTTCGGCAGCTTCGCCGTCTTGCTCGCCTCGAGCGCCTTCGGCGACAGGGCGTTGAAGCTGATGCCCGGCGGCAGCATCAGGCCCTTCTGCGAGCCGCTGACCGCGACGTCGACGCCCCACTCGTCGTGGCGGTAGTCGGCGCTGGCCAGGCCGGAGATCGTGTCGACCATCAGCAGCGCGGGATGCTTCGCGTCGTCGATCGCGCGGCGCACCGCGGCGATGTCGCTGGTGACGCCGGTCGAGGTCTCGTTGTGCACGACGCAGACCGCCTTCAGCCGGTGCTCGCGATCGGCGCGCAGCCGCTCGGCGATCGCCGCCGGATCGACGCCGTGGCGCCAGGCCAGCGGCAGTCCGGTGTCGGGGCACTGCCCCGGGCGGGTCAGGAACTCCGGCGCCAGGCCCAGGCGCTCGGCCATCTTCTTCCACAGCGTCGCGAAGTGGCCGGTCTCGACCATCAGCACCGCGTCGCCGGGGCTGAGCACGTTGGCCAGCGCCGCTTCCCACGCGCCGGTGCCGGAGGCCGGGTAGACCGCCACCGGGTGCGCGGTCTGGAAGACCCGGCGCAGCCCGGCCAGCACGGTCTTGCCGAGCACCGCGAACTCCGGCCCGCGGTGGTCGATCGTCGGCAGGCTCATCGCGCGCAGGATGCGGTCCGGCACCGGGCTCGGGCCCGGGATCTGCAGGAAGTGGCGTCCGCTGGGATGGCTGTCGAGGGTCAGCATTCGAACTCCTTAGGCGGGCCAGTTTTGCATACAAACCTGGTTTGTCAATATGGTCTACCTAGGATATCGTTCGGTCCTACATCGTGTTTTTGCATACAACTAAGGACATACCCGGATGCCCCCCGGCCCCGCCCCGAGCGCCGACGTGATCCCGATGGCGCGGCCGGTGCTGCACCAAGAGGTGGCGGTGCGCCTGCGCCAGCGCATCGTCGAGGGCGACATCGCGCCCGGCACCAAGCTCAACGAGCGCGAGCTGGCCGAGCAACTGGAGGTCTCGCGCACGCCGCTGCGCGAGGCGATCAAGATGCTCGCCGCCGAAGGCCTGGTCGAGCTGCTGCCGAACCGCGGCGCGGTCGCCGCGCAGCTGTCGGCGCAGGACGTGGCCGACACCTTCGAGGTCATCGCGGGCCTGGAAGGGCAGTCCGGCGAGCTCGCCGCGCAGCGCATCACCGACGCCGAGCTCGACGAGATCCGCGCCCTGCACTTCGAGATGATGGCCGCGTTCACGCGGCGCGACCTGTCCAGCTACTACGGGCTCAATGCGCAGATCCACGAGCGCATCAACGCCGCCGCACGCAACCCGGTGCTCACGAAGACCTGGTGCACCGTCAACGCGCGGCTGCAGGCGCTGCGCTTCCGCTCGAACTTCGACGAGCGCAAGTGGGCGCGCGCGGTCGAGGAGCACGCGCAGATGGTCGAGCGGCTCGCCGCGCGCGACGCCCCGGGCCTGCGCTCGCTGATGGTCCGGCACCTGGAGCACAAGCGCGACGCGGTGCTCGAGCTGATGCAGCGCGGCGAACTGCAGCCGCCGAAGGCTCGCGCATGAGCGGCGCCCCGGTCGACGAACTCGCCCGCCGGCTGCGGCGGGAGACGCGCGGCGAGGTGATGGTCGACGCCGCCTCGCGCGGCCGCTACGCCACCGACGCGTCGATCTACCAGATCGTGCCGCTGGCGGTCTTCGTGCCGACCGGGCCCGAGGACGTCGCCGTCGCGCTGGCGGTCGCGCGCGACGCGAAGGTGCCGGTGCTGTCGCGCGGCGGCGGCAGTTCGCAGTGCGGCCAGACCACCGGCGCCGCGCTGGTCATCGACCACAGCAAGCACCATCGCCGCATCCTCGCCGTCGACGCCGAGGCGATGACCGCCGAGGTCGAGCCCGGCCTCGTGCTCGACCATCTGAACAAGGCGCTCAAGCCGCTCGGGCTGTGGTTCCCGGTCGACGTGTCGACCAGCGCGCAGGCCACGCTGGGGGGCATGGCCGGCAACAACTCCTGCGGCTCGCGCAGCATCGCCTACGGCAACATGGTGCACAACGTGCTGGGCATCGACGCCTGGCTGGCCGACGGCACGCGCGGATCGTTCGGGCCGGTCGACGGCCTCGGCGCGCGCGAACGCGGCATCGCCGACTTCGTGCGCGGCCTGGCCGACACCCACCGCGCCCAGATCGAGGCCCGGTGGCCGAAGGTGATGCGCCGCGTGGGCGGCTACAACCTCGACATCTTCCACCCGCAGAGCGAGCGGCCCTACACCGCCGACGGCCACGTCAACCTCGCGCACCTGCTGGTCGGCAGCGAGGGCACGCTCGGCATCACCGAACGCCTTCGGCTCAAGCTCGGCCGGCTGCCGCGGCACAAGGTGCTGGGCGTCGTCAACTTCGCGAGCTTCCACCAGGCGATGGACTCGGCGCAGCACATCGTCGCGCTGGGGCCCAGCGCGGTCGAGCTGGTCGACCGCACGATGATCGAGCTGGCGCGCGCGAACCCGGCGTTCCGGCCGGTCATCGAGGCGGCGTTGATCGGTGCGCCGGCGGCGATCCTGCTCGTCGAGTTCAGCGGCGAGGACCGTGGCGACCTGCTGCGGCGGCTCGGATCGCTGGTCGAGCTGATGGCCGACTTCAGCGGCAGCGCCGGCGTCGTCGAGATGCCCGACGAGGCGCCGCAGAAGGCCTTGTGGGATGTCCGCAAGGCCGGCCTGAACATCATGATGAGCCTCAAGGGCGACGGCAAGCCGGTCAGCTTCATCGAGGACTGCGCGGTGCCGCTCGTGCATCTGGCCGAGTACACCGACGCGCTGACCGAGGTCTTCGCCCGCCACGGCACGCGCGGCACCTGGTACGCGCACGCCTCGGTCGGCACGCTGCACGTGCGGCCGATCCTTGACATGCGGCGCGACGGGGCGGCCAAGATGCGCGCCATCGCCGAGGAGGCCAGCGCGCTCGTGCAGAAGTTCAAGGGCGCCTACAGCGGCGAGCACGGCGACGGCCTGTGCCGCGGCGAATGGGTGGCCTGGCAGTTCGGCCCGGCGCTGAACGACGCGCTGCGCGCGATCAAGCAGCACCTCGACCCCGGCGGCCTGCTCAACCCCGGCAAGATCGTCGACACGCCGAAGATGGACGATCCGGCGCTGTTCCGCTTCCCGCCGACCTACCGCACGATCCCGCTGACGCCGGTGTTCGACTGGTCGGCCTGGAACGTGCAGAACGACCCGGTGACCGAGGCCACCACCACCCCGGGCAGCGGCGGCGACGACACCGGCGGCCTGGCCAAGGCGGTCGAGATGTGCAACAACAACGGCCACTGCCGCCAGTTCGACGCCGGCACGATGTGCCCGAGCTACCGCGTCACGCGCGACGAGCTGCACCTGACGCGCGGCCGCGCCAACACGCTGCGGCTGGCGCTGTCGGGTCAGCTCGACGGCGGCTTCACCTCCGACGCGGTGGCCGAGGCGCTGGACCTGTGCGTCGGCTGCAAGGGCTGCAAGCGCGACTGCCCGACCGGCGTCGACATGGCGAAGATCAAGCTCGAGTTCGCCGCGCAGCGCGCGGCCGAGCGCGGGCTGTCGTGGAAGGACCGCCTGATCGCCCGGCTGCCGGACATCGCGCCACGCGCGAGCCGGCTGCCCTGGTTGTTCAACCTGCGCGACCGGCTGCCCGGGGCCTCCTGGCTGACCGAGCGCTGGCTCGGCCTGTCGGCGCGCCGGTCGTTGCCGCGCTTCCGCCGCGACACCTTCGCGGCCGCGGCGCCGTCGCTCGGCCTGGCGACGCGCGAGCAGGTGCTCGCCGCCGAGCGCGGCGTGGTGCTCTTCGTCGACACCTTCAACGGCCACTTCGAGACCGAGAACGCCGTCGACGCGGTGCGCGTGCTGCAGGCCGCCGGCGTCGCGGTGCACGTCGCGACGCGCCCCGGCGGCGGTCAGCTGTGCTGCGGCCGCACGCTGCTGGCCGCCGGCCTGGCGGCCGAGGCGAAGGCCCGCGCCCGCGAGCTGCTCGACGCCTTCGCGCCCTTCGTCGACGCCGGCCTGCCGATCGTCGGCCTGGAGCCTTCGTGCCTGCTGACGCTGCGCGACGAGCTGCGCGTGATGGGGCTGGGCGAGGCGGCCGACCGGCTGGCCGGCCGGGCCCTGCTGTTCGAGGAGTTCGTCGCCGCCGAGGCCCGCGCCGGCCGCTTCGCGCTGCCGCTCGCGCCGGCCACCCGGCCGATGCATGTGCACGGCCACTGCCACCAGAAGGCCTTCGGCGCGATGCCGCCGGTGTTCGAGACGCTGCTCCTGATCCCCGGCGCGGACCCGCAGCCGATCGAGAGCTCGTGCTGCGGCATGGCCGGCAGCTTCGGCTACGAGGCGGCGCACCTGGACACGTCGATGAAGATGGCCGAACTGAGCCTGCTGCCGGCCGTGCGCGCCGCGCCGGACGCGATCATCGTCGCCGACGGCACCAGCTGCCGGCACCAGATCGCCGACGGCGCGCAGCGCGAGGCGCTGCACGTGGCTCGCGTGCTGGCGGCGCATCTGCCGCCGGCGCCGCCCCCGGCCCGCTGACCGGCCCGGCCGGGGCCCGATCGCACTACGCAGTTCCGCGAATGCGGCGCCGGCCGCGGCTCCGTAACATCCGCCCGCATCACGCCCACCCCTCAACGGAGCCCCCGATGACCAAGCTTCTGATCGCCGTCGCCGCCGCCCTCGTGGCCGGCGCCGCGTCCGCCTACCCGACCAAGCCGATCACGCTGATCGTGCCCTTCTCGGCCGGCGGCCCCACCGACAAGGTCGCGCGCGACCTCGGCGTCGCGCTCGGCGCGGCGCTCAAGCAGACGGTCGTCATCGAGAACGTCGCCGGCGCCGGCGGCACGCTCGGCGCGACCCGCACCGCCAAGGCCACGCCCGACGGCCACACGCTGCTGCTGCACCACATCGGCATGGCCACCTCGCCGGCGCTGTACCGCAACCTGCCGTTCAAGACGCTCGACGACTTCGAGTACCTGGGCATGGTCAACGAAGTGCCGATGACGCTGATCGGCCGACCGACGCTGCCCGCGAACAACTACGCCGAGCTCGTCAAGTGGCTCGAGGCCAACAAGGGCAAGGTCAACCTCGCCAACGCCGGCCTCGGCGCTGCGTCGCACCTGTGCGGGCTGCTCTTCCAGCAGAGCCTGAAGATCGACATGACGACGATCCCGTACAAGGGCACCGGCCCGGCGATGACCGATCTGCTCGGCGGCCAGGTCGACCTGCTGTGCGACCAGACCACCAACACCACTGGTCAGATCGAGTCCGGCAAGGTCAAGGCCTTCGCCGTCACGACGATGCAGCCGCTGTCGTCGCCCGCGCTGGCCAAGCTGCCGACGCTGGACAGCCAGGGCCTGAAGGGCTTCAACGTCAGCATCTGGCACGGCCTGTACGCGCCCAAGGGCACGCCGAAGGCGGTGATCGACCAGATCAACGCCGCGCTGCGGACGGCGCTGAAGGACGCCGACTTCATCAAGAAGCAGGAGGCCCTGGGCGCGGTCGTCGTCAACGACGGTCGGCTGGCCCCGGCGGAGCACAAGAAGTTCGTCGCCGCCGAGATCGACAAGTGGGGCCCGGCGATCAAGGCCGCGGGGCAGTACGCCGACTGAGGAGCGAACCCGCGCGCAGAACCCTGCCTGCGCGGGGATCTGCGGCTGGCGCCGGGCCGCGTCCCGCGCGGCTCGGTCGGTGAGCCCGCACCTGCGCGGGGACGAACGCCTCAGGAGGAGCCCGAGCTCCGCGAGGGCGCGGCCTGCAAGGCCGACCGAGGTCCCGAGCCAGCGCCGGCCCGCGCCGATCGGCGGCTAGGCCGTCACGGCCTCGACCGCCGGCGCGGTGGCCAGCAGCTGCGCCAGACGCTCCAGCCCCGCCGGCAGCGCCCGGCGGTAGCGCTCGAGGGCGTCGAGCAGCGCCGGCGCTTCCGGGCCCGCCAGTGCCCGCTCGATCGCGCCGGCCATCGGGTCCAGCCGCGAGCGCGCGAACCAGGCGCGCAGCGCCGGCGACTTCGACCAGCGCTGCTGATTGCGCGCCGAGCGCAGGTGCATGCGCAGCCAGTCCAGCGGCACCTCGGGCGGCGCGACCGGCTCGCACAGCGCATTGCGGGCCTCGTCGTCGTCCAGCGTCGCCTCCAGGCGCGCGATCAGCGCGGCGCTGAAGCAGGGCGAACAGCGGCGGACGTACTGAAGCACGATGCGCCCGCGCTGGAAGACCGGCTCGTGGCGCGGTCGCGGCAGGCCGGCCGCGCTGCAATGCACGTGGAGCGCATCCGGCGTCGTCGCGACCGTTCCCCGGGTCAGTACGATGCGCCGCGGCTCGATGGCAAGCACGTGGGCTCCGCGCACGACGTGCCGGATCCGCCGCAGCTGAGCCAGTTCCGCATCGCTGACGATCGCACAGCGGAACATCGTCGGCGTCACCTCGCGGTCGATGCGACGCAGCAGTTCGGCGCGCTCGAGGCGCGCGAACAGCCCGGTCACCGACTCGGCGGCGGCCGCCGCCTCCATCTCCTGCGCGTTCGCACTCACGGTGGCGAGCAGGCCGCGCCCGGAGGGCTGGACCAGCGCCCGGTTCAGCAGCCAGGCCTCGCGCGGCCGGATCCAGGTGATCGAGTCCGGGTCCACGCCCTGGCCGAGCAGCCACAGGGCCACGTCGATGCCGGTCTTGCCGCCGCCGACGATGACGTGGCGCGGCGCCGGCAGCGCCTGCCTGACGAGGTCGTTCGGGGTCGTCCAGCGCACGCCGTCGGCCACGCTGAAGCGCGGCGGATGGGTGGCCGGGACCTGGGTGTCGGCAACGGTGGCATCGACCCACTTGCGGCGCGCCCGCAGCTGCACGAGGCGCCCGTCGACCAGCGACCGCGCGACGCCGCCCTGGCCCAGCTCGGTCATCGGCAGGTAGGTGACCCGGCCGCTGGGCAGCAGGTGATCCTGCATCACGCGGTCGAAGTAGGCGCAGATCTCGGCGCCGCTGGCCAGCTGCATCAGGCCATCGTTCCAGCCACCGTGCTCGACGGCGTCCTCGCCGAGCGGCCTGGAGTTGACGCCGTAGTGCGCGGACGGCCCGTGCAGCCGGATGAAGGGGTAGCTGTCCACCCAGTGACCGCCCGGCTGGTGGCGGCGGTCGACGATGATCATGCTGTGTGCGCTGTCGCCGAGCAGGCTGTCCGCGAAGGCCATGCCGGCCGCGCCGGCGCCGACGATCACGTAGTCGGCCTCGAGCGACTTGGCCGGGTCGGCGGCATGGGAATGATGCGGTGCGAACATGGCGGCTCCATCGTCATGTGGGGGATGGCGGGCAGTGTGGGCGGCCCACGGCGTTGACGCTTCCCCGCTTCTCCGGCAAATTTGCCCGCCGCTCCGCGCCGAGGGCTCGACCACGATGAAGCACGACCCCCTGTCCGATGTGCTGCGCAGCGTCAACCTCCGCGGTGCGGTCTTCTACAACGTCAGCTGCCGCGACGAGTGGGTGGCGGAAACGCCGGCGTCGCCCGATCTGGCGCGCGCGCTGAACCCCGGCGCCGAGCACATGCTGGCCTATCACCTCATCATGCGCGGCCAGGGCTGGGCGGCCACCGACGGCGAGGCGCCGGTGCGGATCGGCGCGGGCGACATCGTGATGTTCCCGCGCGGCGACGGGCACGTGCTGTCGAGCGCACCGGGCATGCGCTCGCAGGGCGAGGACAGCGACTGGCGCTTCACGACGCGCAACGACCCCAAGCCGATCTCGGTCGCCTTCCACGACGGGGTCTGCGAGCCGGGCGCGATGCTGCCCAGCGCCGAGGCCAGCGTCGTCTTCATCTGCGGCTTCATCAGCTGCGACCTGCGCCCGTTCAACCCCTTGATCGCGGCGATGCCGCGCCTGCTTCACCTGCCCTCGACCGGCGTCGGTCAGTGGGTGGCGCCGATGCTCGGCCAGGCCGCCGAGGAGTCGCGCCTGCGCCGCCCGGGCAGCGCGGCGTTGCTGGAGCAGGTCAGCGAGATGGTCTTCGTCGACGCGGCGCGGCGCTACCTCGAGTCGCTGCCGGAGGGCGCCGGCCAGGGCTGGCTGGCCGGGCTGCGCGACCGCTACGTCGGCCGCGCGATCGCGCTGATGCACGAGGACCCGGCGCGCGGCTGGTCGATGGACGAGCTGGCGCGCGCGGTCGGGATGTCGCGCTCGGCGCTGCACGAGCGCTTCGTCGCGCTGGTCGGCCAGCCGCCGATCCAGTACCTGACCCACTGGCGCCTGCAGCTCGGCGCCAATCGGCTGCGCGAGACGCGCAGCACGGTGGCCAGCATCGCCCAGGACATCGGCTACGAGTCGGAGGCGGCATTCTCGCGGGCGTTCAAGCGCCTGATGGGGCAACCGCCCGCCGCCTGGCGGCGGGCGCAGCGCTGAGCCTCAGTGCGCCGGCTGCAGCCAGCGCCGGCCGGCCAGCTCGCCGATCCGCCAGCCCATCGTCTCGCCCGCTTTCGTCGCCGAGCGGAAGTGGATGCCGGCCCACACGCGCGCGTCGGAAACCTCCTGAACGAAGTCGTCGACGCGGGACCACTGCCGGACCGCACCCTTCGCGGTGGGGCTGCGGGTGGCCAGCGTCACGCCCGCCTGCGCACCGAGCTCGGCCTTCAGCACCGCCCCGATCGACGCCGCAAGCACGCTGTGCCCGCTCGGGTACTCCGGATGCAGCGGCGCGTCGATCAGCGAGGTCCAGGACGGGTCGCGCTCGGTGCCGTCGTGCCCGTCGAGGTCGCCGTTGCGGATCGCCGTGATCGGCCGCCAGAAGTGGTGGTGGTACTTGGCGTCGAAGACCGCGATCAGCGCGTCGTCCATCGCCTGCGCCGCCGCGGCGTAGAGGGACGCGTTGCGCACCGGATCGCGTCCCGGCTGGCGCGCCACCGACTCGACGACGCCGAAATAGATCGCCGGCAGCGAGTACTCCCAGAACCGGGCGATCTCGGTCTGTTCGGGGCTGCGGCGGCTGCTGGCCCGGGCCCCGAGCTCGCGCACCTCCTGGTAGTCGCGCGCCCACTCGGCGCTGTCGAGCGCGGGCGGCCCGGGCGGCAGGAACTGGCCGGCGTTCGAAAGCAGCCAGGGCTTGCGCTGCGACCACTGCGGCACCGCCGGCGCGGAGGTCGGCACGTAGACCCCGGCGCCAGCGAAGGGCCGGTAGGCCGCGGGCTTGCCGGCGCCG
>CALJUI010000025.1 GCA_937975735.1 uncultured Rubrivivax sp. | reverse complement strand
TGGTTCCATGGGCGGCGCATGGTGAACGTCGGCCGCCATCGAGTCAATTGGCCCGCGTCGCCCGGAAGCATCTCTGATCGAGTCTGGCGAACCGAAGGGGGCAGTCCCCATGGTGCGCAAGCACCCCCGGACCGCTACGCGGCCATGGGGGCTGTCCCCGGCTTCCGGCTGAGACACGACCGGTCGCCGGGGCGTGCTCGCCGGCCGCCCGGGATCGTGCTAGCCGTTCCGCATGAGTCAGATGACCCCGCGCGAGATCGTCTCTGAGCTCGACCGCTTCATCGTCGGCCAGGCCAACGCCAAGCGCGCCGTCGCCGTCGCGCTGCGCAACCGCTGGCGCCGACAGCAGGTGCGCGAGGACCTGCGCGACGAGATCGCGCCGAAGAACATCATCATGATCGGCCCCACCGGCGTCGGCAAAACGGAGATCTCGCGCCGCCTCGCCAAACTCGCGCAGGCGCCGTTCGTCAAGGTCGAGGCGTCCAAGTTCACCGAGGTGGGCTACGTCGGCCGCGACGTCGAGTCGATCATCCGCGACCTCACCGAGATCACCATCAAGATGGTCAAGGACGAGGAGCAGGAGAAGGTCCTGCTGCGCGCCCGCGAGCTCGCCGAGGAGCGCGTGCTCGACCTGCTGCTGCCCGGCAGCCCGGGCGAGGAGAAGCGCGTACAACCGATCGGCGAGCGCCGCGACGAGGAAGCGGCCGCGTCGACGCGCGACAAGCTGCGGCGTATGCTGCGCGACGGCAAGCTCGACGATCGTACGGTCGAGATCGACGTCGCCCAGGGGGGCCTCCCGCTGGTCGAGGTGCTGACGCCGCAGGGCATGGAGGAGATCGAGCAGAACATGCGCGACCTGTTCTCCAACCTCATGCCGAAGAAGACCAAGAAGCAGCGCTTCAAGGTTCCGGAAGCGCTCGACCTGCTGGCGCAGGAGGAGGCCGGCAAGCTCGTCGACATGGAGGTGGTCACCAAGGAAGCGGTGCGCCGCGTCGAGCAGTCGGGGATCGTCTTCATCGACGAGATCGACAAGATCGCCGGCCGCGAAGGCCTCGCCGGCGCCGACGTCTCGCGCCAGGGGGTGCAACGCGACCTGCTGCCGATCGTCGAGGGCTCCACCGTCAGCACCAAGCACGGCATGGTGCGCACCGACCACATCCTCTTCATCGCCTCGGGCGCGTTCCACACGAGCAAGCCGTCCGACCTGATCCCCGAGTTCCAGGGGCGCTTTCCGATCCGCGTCGAGCTCGACGCCCTGGCCAAGGACGACTTCGTGCGCATCCTCACCGAGCCGCACGCGGCGCTGACCAAGCAGTACACGGCGCTGATGGCCACCGAGAAGGTCGAGCTGAGCTTCACGCCGGACGCGGTCGAAGAGATCGCCGAGCTCGCGGCGCAGGTGAACCAGAGCACCGAGAACATCGGCGCGCGGCGCCTGCACACGATCGTCGAGCGGCTGCTGGAGGGCCTGTCCTTCGAGGCGCCCGAGATGGGCGGGCGCAACGTCGTCGTCGACGCGGAGTACGTCCGCAACCAGCTGGCCGACATCGCGCGCGACCAGGACCTGTCTCGCTACATCCTTTGAACGACACTTTTCGCGTCGTCGCCTAAGTGATAGGCAGTGACGCTTTCGCGTGCCGCGGGGGCCGATCGCGGCGCGCGCGAGAGGATCCGCGCGGGATGGACAACCTGATCGCCAAAGCCGATATCCTGCTCGAGGCCCTGCCGTACATCCGCAGGTTCTCGGGCAAGACCGTCGTCATCAAGTACGGCGGCCACGCCATGGTCGACGAGGCCCTCAAGGCGAGCTTCGCCGAGGACGTCGTGCTGCTCAAGTTCATCGGCATCAACGTCGTCGTCGTCCACGGCGGCGGGCCGCAGATCGGCGATCTGCTGCAGCGCCTGGGCATCTCGTCGGAGTTCGTCGGCGGCATGCGCGTCACCGACCAGAGCACCATGGAGGTCGTCGAGATGGTGCTCGTCGGCAAGGTCAACAAGGAGATCGTCAGCCTGATCAACGGCCACGGCGGGCGCGCCGTCGGCCTGAGCGGCAAGGACGACGGGTTCATCGTCGCCGACAAGCTGCTCATGCGCGCCGGCGACCAGGACCTCGACGTCGGCCTCGTCGGCCGCGTGCGCGCGATCAACCCGGCGGTGATCGAGGCGCTCGAGAACAACAACTTCATCCCCGTGATCGCGCCCGTCGGCGTCGGCGCCGCCGGCGAGACGTTCAACATCAACGCCGACATCGTCGCCGGCGAAGTCGCCGAGGCGCTCCACGCCGAGAAGCTGATCCTGCTCACGGACATCGAAGGCGTGCGCGGCGCCGACGGCGCCGTCATCCCGACGCTCGACGTCGCCAGCGCCGAGGCGCTCAAGCGCGACGGGGTGATCGCCGCCGGTATGATCCCGAAAGTCGACTGCTGCATCGACGCGCTGCGCGGCGGGGTCGGCAAGACCCACATCGTGGACGGCCGCGTGCGCCACGCGGTGCTGCTCGAGATGTTCACCGACAAGGGCGTCGGCACGGAAGTCGTGCGCTGACGCCCGGCGTCCCCAGAAATCATGACCAGCCAGGAAATCATCGAGCTCAACCAGCGCCATCTCTTTCCGACGTACGCGCGGGCGCCGCTGGCGTTGGTGCGTGGCGACGGTTGCCGCGTGTGGGACGCGGACGGGCGCCGCTACCTCGACTTCTTCTCCAGCACGGTGGTCACGTCGCTCGGCCATGCGCATCCGCGCCTCGTGCGCGCGATCACCGAGCAGGCGGCGAAGATCCTGCAGGTCTCGAATCTGCACCACAGTGAGCCGCAGGCGATCCTCGCCGAGAAGCTGTGCCGGCACTCATTCGCCGACCGCGTCTTCCTGTGCAACAGCGGCGCCGAGGCGAACGAGGCGGCGATCAAGCTCGCCCGCAAGTACGGCGCCGACCACGGCGACGGCCGCTTCGAGATCATCACCGCCACGCATTCGTTCCACGGCCGCACCATCGCGACCATCACCGCCACCGGCCAGGAGAAGGTGCGGCACGGGTTCCAGCCGCTTCCCGAAGGGTTCCGCTACGCCGAGTTCGGCGACGTCGATGCGCTGGCGCGGACGATCGGTCCGCGGACCATCGCGCTCATGCTGGAACCGGTGCAGGGTGAAGGCGGGATCGTCGTGCCGCCGCCCGACTACCTCGCCGGCGTGCGCGCGCTCTGCGACGAGCACGGGCTGCTGCTGATCCTCGACGAGGTGCAGACGGGCGCCGGCCGCACGGGGACGCTGTTCGCGCACCAACGATTCGGCATCGAGCCGGACATCATGACGTTGGCCAAGGGGCTCGGCAGCGGGCTGCCGATCGGGGCGATGCTCGCGCGCGAGCCGGTGGCGTCGTCGTTCGGCCCCGGCACCCACGGCTCGACGTTCGGTGGCAACGCCTTGTGCTGCGCGGGCGCCAACGCCGTGCTCGACGCCCTGCTCGAAGACGGCCTGATCGCGCACTGCGAGGCGCAAGGGGAAGCCCTGCCCTCCCGCCTCTAGGACCTGCCGCAGCGCCGCCCGCAGATCGTCGAGGTGCGCGGCCTCGGCCTGCTGGTCGGCGTCGTCCTCGACGGCCCCGGCGCCGGCGTGGTCGATGCGTGCCTCGCCGAGGGGCTGATCATCAATTGTACCGCCGAGCGCGTCTTGCGCCTGTCGCCGCCGCTGGTCGTCGGCGCCGACGAGATCGACGAGGCGGTGGATATCCTGGAACGGGTGTTGTCACGATGAAACGAGACTTCCTGGAGCTCGGCAGCCTCAGCCGGGCACAACTCGAAGAGATCCTCGCCTTGTCGGCCCGCCTCAAGGCGGAGCTCAAGCAGGGCCGACCGACCAAGGCGCTGGCGGGCAAGTCGCTGGCGATGATCTTCGAGAAGCCGAGCCTGCGCACGCGCGTGACCTTCGAGGTGGGAGTCATGCAGCTCGGCGGCTTCCCGGTGTACTTGACCCCGAGCGACATCCAGCTCAACCAGCGTGAGTCCGTCGCCGACATCGCGCGCAACCTGAGCCGCTGGGTCGACCTGATCATGGCTCGCACGTTCTCCCACGACACGTTGCTCGAGCTCGCCGCCAACGCCGACGTGCCGGTCATCAACGGCCTCTCCGACCTGTACCACCCGTGCCAGGTGATGGCCGACTGCATGACGTTGCTGGAGCACCGCGGTCGCCTCGACGGCCTGCGCATCGCGTTCATCGGCGATGCCAACAACATGGCGAACTCTTGGATCAATGCCGCCCGCCAGTTCGACTTCGAGTTCGTGCTCGCTTGCCCCGAGGGCTACGAGCCGCAGGCGGAGATCTTCGAGGCAGCGCGCGGTCGCGGCGCCCGGGTCGAGGTCACCCACGACGTCGCCGCCGCGGCCGCGGGCGCCGACGCCCTGTACACCGACGTGTGGACGAGCATGGGGCAGGAGGCGGAGTCGGAGCGTCGCAAGCGCGATTTCCACGACTTCCAGATCAACGGCGCCCTGGTTGCGCGCGCCAAGCCCGACGCCGTCGTCATGCACTGCCTGCCGGCGCACCGCGGCGAGGAGATCACCAGCGACGTGATCGACGGGCCCCAGGCCGTGGTGTTCGACCAGGCCGAGAACCGGTTGCACGCCCAGAAGGGCATCATGGTCTGGCTCGACGAACAGAGCCGGGCGTAGGAAGGGACGAGACGATGGCGGATGGACCGAAGAAGATCGTGCTGGCGTACTCCGGGGGGCTCGACACCTCGGTGATCCTGGGATGGCTACAGGACCGCTACGGCGCCGAGGTGGTCGCCTTCTGCGCCGACCTCGGCCAGGGCGAGGAGCTGTCACCGGTCGAAGGCAAGGCAAAGGCCGGGGGCGCCTGCGCGGTGTACATCGACGACCTGCGCGAGGAGTTCGTGCGCGACTTCGTCTTTCCGATGATGCGCGCCAACGCGATCTACGAGGGAACGTACCTGCTCGGCACGTCGATCGCCCGCCCGCTCATCGCCAAGCGCCAGATCGAGATCGCCGAGCTCGAAGGTGCCGACGCCGTCGCCCACGGCGC